>NZ_JAVRBF010000012.1:0-142682 GCF_032436805.1 Streptomyces sp. P17
CGGTTTGCTGATGGGACTCCGGCTCATGGTGTGCCGCGGTTTGCTGATGGGACTCCGGCTCATGGTGTGCCGCGGTTCCCTGATGGCACCCCGGCCCACGGTGTGCCCCGGTTTCCCGATGGCACACCCGCCCATGGAATGCCCCGCCTTCCCGATGGCGCCCCGGCTCATGGCATCCCGCGCTATCCCGACGGCACCCCGGCGCATGGCGTTCCCCGCGTCCGTGGTGGGCACCCTGAGCATCATGAATCCGGCGGTGGCTGGGGTGAGTTGAGGGCCGGGCCGGTCGCGGGTGGGATTCCGCAACAGCGGCCCGCATCCGTGTGTCGTGCGCCCCGGCAGGAGTACGTCGACGCCTTCGACCAGGACGTGGACGTCTTCACGCCCCGCAGCTCCGCCGACGCGTACGCCGCCGTCACCGACTGGTCCGCCGAGGTCGGCGTGGAGAGCGAGGCCGAGGCCGACTACCCTCCGCCCACCGGCGAGCCCGTCTCCGGCAAGGGCTCCAAGGGGCGTGCCTTCACCGGTATCGCGGCCGCCGCCGTCACCACCGTGCTCGCGATCGTGGTCGCCGGGCAGGTCACGGACCGGGGCGAGGACTCCGACGTCCAGACGCAGTCGGCCACCGACCAGGCGCGGGACGCGCGGGACTCCGCCTCGCGCGGGGACGGGCGGCCGGCGCCCTCGGAGCCGGCGGTGGCGCCGCTGACGTACGAGCGGAAGATGGGCAAGAGATACGCGCTCAGCGCCACGCTCGACGGGGCGGGGAAGTTCGACGCCGTGCCCGGCGTCGACAAGGCGCCCGGCACGGGGCAGAAGTTCACCTACCGCGTGGATGTGGAACAGGGGCTCGGCCTTGACGGTGAGCTCTTCGCGCAGGCCGTGCAGAAGACGCTGAACGACGACCGGAGCTGGGCGCACAACGGCGCGCGTACCTTCGAGCGCGTCTACTCCGGCAAGCCCGATTTCGTGGTCACCCTGGCCAGCCCGGGCACCACCGCCGACTGGTGTGCCAAGTCCGGCCTGGACACCACCGTGGACAACGTGTCCTGCGACTCGGCCGCCACCGAGCGCGTGATGATCAACGCCTATCGATGGGCGCAGGGCTCGGAGACCTACGGCGACCGGATCCACGCCTACCGGCAGATGCTGATCAACCACGAGGTCGGCCACCGGCTCGGCAACCACCACGTCACCTGCGACAAGGACGGCGGCCTCGCCCCGGTCATGCAGCAGCAGACCAAGTTCCTGGAGTACGACGGGATCAGCTGCCGCCCCAACCCCTGGGCGTATCCCGGGAGCTGAGTGCCCCCGCGGGAGGTGGCCGGGGCCTGACGAAGCGTAATCAATTGATCTCTTAGCGCGACCGAACGCTACTCGTGTGGGAAAGTTACGACCGTTCACCCCTTTTGGTGGCGCGATGGACAACCGTCCGTCGCGCCACCGCCTTGTCCGCATACGTTCGTCCCGCTGCGAGCCGTCGGGTCAACGGCGGCTCCCCTTACGGGAGATCGGGGGTGCACTCGTGCGCATCGGACTGCTTACGGAGGGTGGCTATCCGTATGTGAGCGGTGACGCCAGGCTCTGGTGCGACCGGCTCGTGCGCGGGCTCGGGCAGCACGAGTTCGACGTCTACGCGCTCAGCCGCAGCGAGCGCCAGGAGGACGAGGGCTGGGTCGCGCTGCCGCCGCAGGTCAGACGGGTGCGGACGGCACCGCTCTGGAGCGCCGAGGACGACGGGGTGGCGTACGGGCGGCGTGCGCGCCGGCGATTCTCCGAGCACTACGGCGCGCTGGCCATGGCGTTGTGCGCCGGAGCCGATCCTCAGGACAGTGGTTCCGAGGAGTCGTCCCTTGATGTGGCGGACCGTTTCGGCAACGCGCTGTACGGGCTCGCCGAACTCGCCCGCGACGAGGGCGGTCTGGCCGGCGCGCTCCGGTCCGAGACCGCCGTACGCGCCCTGGAACGTGCCTGTCGCGCGCCGGGCGCCCTCCGCACGGCGCGCGAGGCGCGCGTTCCCGATCTGCTCACCGTCGCCGCGCACCTGGAGCGCGCCCTGCGCCCCCTCTCGCTCGACTGGTACGAGGACGAGGGGCTCGGCTCGGTCGACCTGTGCCATGCCGCCTCCGGTGGGTCGGCGGCTCTGCCCGGGCTGCTCGCCCGGCACTTCTCCGGAGTGCCGCTGCTGGTGACCGAGTACGGCGTGCGGCTGCGCACGCACTACCTCGCCGCCACCGAGGCGCCGCCCGCCGTACGGGCGCCGCTCGCGGCCTTCCACGGCCGGCTCGCCGCCGAGATCTACGGCCGGGCCGAGATCATCACGCCCGGCAACGCGCACGCCCGCCGCTGGCAGGAGCACTGCGGCGCCGACCGCGCCAAACTCCGCACGGTCTACCCCGGCATGGACGCCTCCCGCTTCGCGGAGGTCGGCGAGGCCCCCGAGCGCGCGGACCCCGACACCCTCGTCTGGGTCGGCCGGGTGGAACCCGCGAAGGACCTGGTCTCCCTGCTCCACGCCTTCGCCGAGATCCGCAAGGAAGAGCCGAAGACCCGGCTGCGGATCGTCGGTGCCCCGGCCGGTTCCGAGGGCGCGGCCTATCTCGGCCACTGCAAGGCGCTGGCCGCGCAGCTCTTCCCCGACGAGGCAGAGGGGCTGCACGCCGTCGGCGACAACCCCGTGTCCTTCGAGGAGGTCGGCGGCCCGGAGCTGCCGACGCTCGCCGACGCGTACGCCGCGGGCGCCGTGACCGTGTTGTCCAGCGTCGTCGAGGGCTTTCCGATCAGCCTCGTCGAGGCCATGTTCTGCGGCCGCGCGACGGTGTCCACGGACGTGGGCGCGGTGGTCGAGGTCATCGGCGGCACCGGGCTCGTCGTACCCCCGCGCAATCCGCGGGCGCTCGCCGAGGCGTGCGTGGCGCTGGTGCGCGACCCCGAGCGCCGTGAGCGCCTGGGCGCCGCCGCACGCGCGCGTGCCCTCGAACTGTTCACCGTCGAGCAGAACATCACGGCATTTCACGGCATTTACCTGGAGATCGTCGCGCGCTGCCCGGTCCGCCGGGTCGTCCTCGACGAGACCGGCGAACCCTTGCCGTTCGCCGTGCCCGCCGAGGCCCATGTCCCCGGCCGCTGGGCCGGACCCGCCGCGCGTCTCATGGCCCGGGGCGGCCCCGGCTGGGCGGCGGGCCCGCCCGTGCGGGCCACTGCGCACGTGGCCGCGGAGGGAGCGCGATGAGCGGGCTCGGCGGACTGGACCGCCCCGGAGCACCGATCAGCCCCGGGGCCTGGGACGCACGGTCGGAGGAGTCGCTGGTGGCGGAGACGGATCTACCGGGCGCTGACGCATCGGACCCCGACGAGCCCGGCTCCGCGACCGCGACCGAGCGCCGTCCCAGCACCGCGCGACGCACCGCGGTCGACCCCGTGAAGGCGCTGATGCACCGTCACCGCGAGCTGTGCGAACGGGCCGTGGACCCCCTGGAGATCGCCGCGGGCCTGGAGGCGCACGGCGTCACCGACCGCACCGCGTCCCGCTTCCGGCACCGGGACGTCTTCTCCCTCGCCGAGGAGATGTACGCGCGCGTGTCCCGCGACGGGGACACACCGGCGCACACCACGACCCCGAGCGCCCTGCGGGCACGGGCCGACTGGGCCGTCCTCGCGCTGCTCCCCGGGGTGTTGTGCGCCGCCGCGGTGACCGCCCTGCGGCTCACCGAGGGACAGGCACGCCTGATCGTGGCCGTGGTGGGGGCCCTGGCCGTCGCCGTGGTGCTGCGCGTCGCCCTGTCCCGTGGCCCCTTGCGCATCGCGGACCGCCGCCCACGCCCCACCGCGGCCTGGGTCTGCTGGCTGATCGCGTACGCGGCCCTCGGCGACGGACTGCTCCGGTCGGCCCTCGCCGACGGTCCAGGCGCCCTGCCCACCGGTTCCCCGGACGGCGCCTGGCCCCTGGCCGCCGCCGGTGTCCTCGCGCTTGCCCTGTCCTGCGCCCCCGCGGTCTGGTGCGCCCACCTCTTCGCCGCCCGCGCCCGCCGCAGACTCGCGGCCAGCCGGGGCCTTGAGGAGTACGCCACCTCCGTACAGCCCTTGCTGCTCGGCACCTTCGCCCTTTTCCTGGCCTCCCTCGCCGCCCTCGTGGCCCTGTCCTCCGCGGCTCTGGACGAGGCCGCCGCCTACCCCCAAGTCCTGGCCCTGGGCGCGCTCCTGCTGCTCGCCCGGCTCCTCGCCGCACACGGCTTCACCCACGCCCCCGGGGCGGTCCTCGGCGCCGCCGCGACCGCCGAGGCCGTCGTCCTCGCCTCGGTGTTCGCCGCCCGCCTCCCCGGCTGCGGCTTCGTGGCCACCCCCGTGGAATCCCTCGTCACCGCCTGGGGGCCGGGCGCCGTCCCCACGCTCGTCTGCGGCGCGGGCGCCCTGACCCTGCTCATCCACTCCTCCCGCACCCTGACCCGGGCCTCGGCCCACGCCACGCCGGACGCACCGTGCTGACGCGACGTGTGCGAGCGAGCGCGTGTTCCCTCCCCGCGCGCAGGCCGCCGCAGGCACCGACCCATCCCTCCGAAGGAGAACCGCACATGATCACCTCCCGACCCGACCCCTCGGCCCCGGGAGCCGCGCGATGAGAGTCCTGCTGATCGGAGCCAACGGCTACCTCGGCCGCTATGTCGCCGACCGTCTGCTCGCCGACCCGGCCGTCCAGCTCACCGCCCTCGGCCGCGGCGACGACGCCGACGTCCGCTTCGACCTCGCGTCCGGCAGCCCCGGTGCCCTGACCCGCTTCCTCGACGCGGTCCACCCGGGCGTCGTCATCAACTGCGCGGGCGCCACCCGCGGCGGCGCCCGCGAACTGACCCGCCACAACACGGTGGCCGTCGCCACCGTCTGCGAGGCCCTGCGCCGCAGCGGCTGCGGCGCGCGTCTGGTGCAGATCGGCTGTGGCGCCGAGTACGGCCCCAGCCAGCCCGGCTCCTCCACCGCCGAGGACGCCGTCCCGCGACCCGGCGGCCCGTACGGCGTGAGCAAACTCGCCGCCACCGAACTCGTCCTCGGCTCCGGCCTGGACGCCGTGGTGCTGCGCGTCTTCTCCCCGGCGGGTCCCGGCACGCCCGCCGGATCGCCGCTCGGCCGGCTCGCCGAGGCCATGCGCCGCGCGATGCAGTCCGGAGACGGCGAGCTCAAGCTCGGCGGACTCGGCGCCCAGCGCGACTTCGTGGACGTCCGCGATGTCGCCCGCGCCGTGCACGCCGCCTCCCTCTCCGCCGCGCAGGGCGTCATCAACATCGGCTCGGGCCGCGCCGTCCGGCTCCGGGACGCCGCCGTGGTCCTCGCCCGCGTGGCCGGATACGGCGGCGCCCTCCACGAACTCGACGGCCCCCCAGGCCCGTTGCGGACCTCCATCGGGCACCCGCGCCCCGACCCGGACCATGTGGCCCCCGTCGCGTATCCGTACCCGGACGGCTGCGGCAGCTGGCAGCAGGCTGATGTGCGCACCGCACGCGACCGGCTCGGCTGGCGGCCCCGGATCAACCTCGAAGAGTCCCTCGCCGACATCTGGATGGAGGCGGCATGCCGCATCTGACCAGCACCAAACCGGGGACCGCGAGCACCGATCTGCGCACGGGGCTGGGCGTCCCCGGCTTCGCCCACCCCCTCGTCGCCCCCGCCGAATGGGCCGAGCTCATCCGTCCGGGCACGCCCCTCCACTGGGCCGCCCTCGATGTCGCCGACGGCCCCGGCAGCCGTCCCGACCCGCACTGTCTCGCCGCGGCCGGCCGGTTGCGCACCGCCGGTGTCCGGGTCATCGGGCGCCTCGACAGCACCTACGGCGCCCGCTCCTTCGGGGAGCTGATCTCCGAGGCCCACCGTTACCTCGACTGGTACCAGGTCGGCGGCTTTCTGCTGGACCGCTGTCCCACGGAGCGGACGGCGCTCCCGGAGATCCGGCGCATGGTCACCACGCTGCGCGCGCTGCGTGACGACGCCCGCATCGTCCTCGGCCACGGCACCCACCCGTACCCCGGCTACGCCGAGCACGCCGACCAACTGGTCACTTTCTCCGGGCCCTGGAGCGACTACCGCTGGTCGCAGGTGGCGGAGTGGACGGCCGACTATCCCCCCGACCGCTTCTGCCACTTCGTCCACGGAGTGCCCCGCGGACACCTGGAGGAGGCGCTGCGCATCGCCCGCTGGCAGGGCGCCGCCACGATCTGGTTCACCGACCGCACGGACCGTGGCGGGAGCACTGATCCCTGGGCGGCCCTGCCCGGCTACTGGGACGAAATCGTCTCGCGGATCGGAACAGGTGTCTCGGAATGAAAAAGGCCATGGCACTGTTACGGAGAGAACAACCGTAGTGATGAACCGACCAACGGAGCCCCCGTGTCGCTGCCACCCCTGGTCGAGCCAGCTCCTGAGCTCACCGTAGACGAGGTCCGCAGGTACTCCCGCCACCTGATCATCCCCGATGTGGGGATGGACGGGCAGAAGCGGCTGAAGAACGCCAAGGTGCTCTGTGTGGGCGCCGGCGGCCTGGGCTCGCCGGCGCTGATGTACCTGGCCGCCGCGGGCGTCGGCACCCTCGGCATCGTGGAGTTCGACGAGGTCGACGAGTCGAACCTGCAGCGCCAGATCATCCACAGCCAGGCCGACATCGGCCGTTCCAAGGCCGAGTCCGCCCGCGACTCCGTCAAGGGCATCAACCCGTACGTGAACGTGATCCTTCACGAGGAGCGGCTGGAAGCCGACAACGTGATGGACATCTTCAGCCAGTACGACCTGATCGTCGACGGCACCGACAACTTCGCCACGCGTTACCTGGTGAATGACGCCTGCGTGCTGCTGAACAAGCCGTACGTGTGGGGTTCGATCTACCGGTTCGACGGCCAGGCCTCGGTCTTCTGGTCCGAGCACGGCCCCTGCTACCGCTGCCTGTACCCGGAGCCCCCGCCGCCCGGTATGGTCCCCTCCTGCGCCGAGGGCGGCGTCCTCGGCGTGCTGTGCGCGTCCATCGGCTCCATCCAGGTCACCGAGGCCATCAAGGTCCTCACCGGCACCGGTGAGCCCCTGGTCGGCCGGCTGATGATCTACGACGCCCTGGAGATGCAGTACCGCCAGGTCAAGGTCCGCAAGGACCCGAACTGCGCGGTCTGCGGCGAGAACCCGACCGTCACCGAGCTCATCGACTACGAGGCCTTCTGCGGCGTCGTCTCCGAGGAGGCCCAGGAGGCGGCCGCCGGTTCGACGATCACTCCCAAGCAGCTCAAGGAGTGGATCGACGACGGCGAGAACATCGAGATCATCGACGTCCGCGAGATCAACGAGTACGAGATCGTCTCCATCCCGGGCGCCAAGCTGATCCCGAAGAACGAGTTCCTGATGGGCACCGCCCTGGAGGGCCTGCCGCAGGACAAGAAGATCGTCCTGCACTGCAAGACGGGTGTCCGCAGTGCGGAAGTCCTCGCGGTCCTGAAGTCCGCGGGCTTCTCCGACGCGGTCCACGTGGGCGGCGGTGTGATCGGCTGGGTCAACCAGATCGAGCCGAGCAAGCCGGTCTACTGACCCCAGATCTCCGTCACGGCGGGGGCTCCGGACGCCAAGGGCGCCTGGAGCCCCCGCCGTCGTCATGAGCAGACCTTGCCGTCCTTCGGAACCGTGCCGGACAGCAGGTAGTCGTCCACCGTGGAGTCGACGCAGTCGCTCCCGCTGCCATAGGCGCCGTGCCCCTCGCCCTTCCAGGTGAGCACCACACCGACGCCCTTGCCGAGCTCGTCCGCCATCTTCCGGGCGCCCTCGTACGGCGTCGCCGGGTCGCCGGTGTTGCCGACCACCAGGACCGGCTCCGCACCCGGCGCACTCACCTCCGGGGAGTCGTACTGACCGGGCACCGGCCAGTCGTGGCACCAGCCGGCCGTGTCCCAGCCCAGGGAGGTCCCGAACACCGGCGAGATCTTCTCGAACTCGGGCAGCAGCTTCTTCGTCTCCTCCACGGTCGGCCGCTGCTTGGCGTCCAAGCACGATATGACCCGCTGTGAGTGGGTCGTCGTGCCGTAGCTCCCCGACGCGTCACGCTCGTTGTAGTCGTCGGCGAGCGTCAGCAGCTCCGAGCCGTCCCCCGCCTCCGCCGCCTCCAGGGCGCTGGTCAGCGTCGGCCAGCTGGACTCGCTGTACAGCGGCAGCACGATCCCGGTGACGGCGAGCGTCTGCGTCAGCTTCCGCTCCGACGACGTCGGCAGCGGGTTCGCGTCGATCCGCTCCAGCAGGTCCGCGATCTTCCGCGAGCCCTCCTCGGGGTCCTGCCCGGTGGACTTCAGGTAGTTGTTCAGCGCCCGCTGGAAGCCCCGGGCCTGGTTCTTGGCGTGGTCCACGGTGTCGGCGCTCGGGTCGACCGCCGCGTCGAGGACCAGCCGCCCCACGTTCTGCGGGAACAAGTGGGCGTACACACCGCCGAGTTGGGTGCCGTAGGAGAAGCCGAAGTAGCGCATCTTGTCGTCGCCGAGGACCTGGCGCATCAGGTCCATGTCGCGGGCGGTGTCGGTGGTCGACACATGGGCCATCAGCTTCCCGGCCGACTTCGCACAGCCCTTCCCGAAGTCGCCGGCGTCCTTGAGGTACGCCATCTCCTCGGCCGCGGTGTCCGGAGTGGCGTCCACCGCCTCGGCGGCCTGGATCTCCTTGTCGCTGCGGCAGCGCACACCCTCGCTGGAGGCGACTCCGCGCGGGTCGAAGCTCACGAGGTCGTAGCGCTCGTGCAGCTTGGACACGGTGGAGCTGTAGTACGGCATCATCGAGACGCCCGAGCCGCCGGGCCCGCCGAAGTTGAACAGCAGCGAGCCGATGCGGTCTTCCCCGGTCGCCTCGGAGCGGATCAGGGCGATCCCGAGCGTCTCGCCCTCGGGCTTGGCCCAGTCCAGCGGCACCCTGAGCGTCGCGCACTCCCAGTCGCCGCCCGGGGCAGCCGAGTCCTCGGTGGCCTCGCAGCGGTCCCAGTCGAGCTTCTGGGAGGTCAGGGAGGCGGGCAGCGGCGCCCCGGAGCCGGAGGAACCGGCCGACGGTGTTCCGCTGCTGGTCTCCTCGCCGCCCTTGCCGTCACTGCCCTCGTCGCTCCCCGAGCTGCAGCCCGTGACCAGGAGCGCGGTGGCGGCGGTCAGAGCCGCCCACCGTACGCAACGCGCCATGTGCACTACCCCCTCGCAGGCCGTCCGCACCGTGCAGCGGATGGCGGTCAGGCCATAGTAGGCGGAGCACGCGAGACCTGCTCCGGCCTGTGGATAACCTTCTGACCTGCGGTTTTGGCGAGCCCGGGGGGTGTCAGTCGAGCCTGGGGTGGTGCCAGTCGATCCGGGGGTGGTGCCAGTCGAGCCTGGGGGGTGGGGTCAGGAGCAGACGGTCCCCGCCGCGGGCACCTTCCCGTCCAGCAGGTAGCCGTTCACCGCGTTCTGCACGCACCTGTTCTTGGAGTCGTAGGCGCCGTGCCCCTGACCCTTGTACGTCAGCTCGACTCCGACGCCCGCACCCAGCGCCTGCACCATCTTCCGCGCGCCCTCGTACGGTGTGGCGGGGTCGCCGGTGTTGCCCACCACGAGGATCGGCGCCGAGCCGGGCGCGCTCACGTCGGGGTGGTCGGCGGCGCCCGCCACGTCCCAGTCGGTGCAGGAGACCATGCCCCAGGCCAGGAAGTCGCCGAACAGTTCGGAGGCCGCCTGGAACTCCGGCAGTTTCGACTGCACGTACTCGGCGGTGTAGCGCGGCTTGTCGTCAGCGCAGTTGATGGACACGTTGGCCGCGGTGATGTTGCTGTACTCGCCGTTCTCGCTGCGGCCGTTCATGGAGTCGGACAGCAGCATCAGGATCCGGCCGTCCCCGTCGTACGCCTGCTGCAGGCCCTGGGTGAGGTACTCCCAGAAGTCCTGCGAGTACAGCGCCTGCGCGATGCCGTTGGTCGCGGCGGTCTGGGTCAGATCGCGCGGGAAGATGCCCGGCAGCGGCTTCTTGTCGAGGTCCGTAAGCAGCTTGGCGATGCGGTCCTTCACATCCTGTGCGCTGTCCCCGATCGGACAGTCCTCGACCTTCGAGGTGCAGTCCTCGGCGAAGTTGTCGAGCGCCAGCTGGAACCCCTCGGCCTGTCCGAGCGAGCCCTGTTCGGGGTTCTGCGTCGGGTCGACGACCGCGTCGAAGACGGCACGGCCGACCCGCTTGGGGAACAGGTGCGCGTACACACCGCCGAGTTCGGTGCCGTAGGAGATGCCGAAGTAGTACAGCTTGTCGTCGCCGAGGACCTGGCGCATCAGGTCCATGTCGCGGGCGGCGTCGGTGGTGCGCACATGCGGCAGCACCTTCTTGGAGTTCTCCTCACAGGCCGCGTTGAACTCCTTGGTGTTGTCCAGCAGCTCGGTGCGCTCGGTGGCGTCGTCCGGAGTCGCGTCCTGCTGGAAGTAGGCGTCGAGCTCCTGGTCGTTCTCGCACTCCACGGGGGCGCTGCGGCCGACCCCGCGCGGGTCGAAGCTGACCAGGTCGTAGCGGGTGCGCAGGGCCGCGTAGTCCTCGCCGAAGGCGGGCAGCGTGGTGACGCCCGAGCCGCCGGGCCCGCCGAAATTGAAAAGGAGGGAGCCGATCCGCTTGCTCTTGTCGCCGCTGGTCTCCGCGCGGATCAGCGCGAGGCCGATCGTGTCCCCCTCGGGCTCGTCCCAGTCCAGCGGGGCCTTCATGGTGGCGCACTGCCACTCGTCGCCGTTCGGCAGCGGCGAGGGTGCGGCGCCGCCGCCCTGCGCCTCGGAGGGGGCCGGGCAGTCCTTCCAGCTCAGCTCCTGGGCCGTCAGATCCTCGTCCTGGGAGTCGTCGCCGCACCCCGCCAGCAGCGAGGACAGCAGCACGGCGGAGGCGGTCAGGACAGCGGCGCGCAGGCGGGAGGGGTTCGGCATGATCCCATCCTGAGGTCGCGCACGACGGGACGCTCGGGGCACGGGCCGTACGAGGTACGGGCTGTGCGCGTCCTAGACCCGTACTTAGCAGGTCACCCGATCGTGAAGACCAAGCGGTCGTAGCTGATCGCTCGCCGGTCGGAACCGCAGCAGCGATGGCCGTCTCGGTCCGGCCCGGTCGAGATCGGACGCCGTGAGGCCGATGCGGAGAACCTTTTCGGCGACCTGCGAAGTACGGGCCTAGAGCGCGCCCTTGCGCGTGAGGTGGTTGAAGGCCAGCCAGCCCGGCAGGACGGGCAGCCACAAGGTGAGCAGCCGGTACAGCAGTACCGCGGGGGCGGCGACCTCGCTGGGCAGGCCGACGGCGATCAGACCGACCGTCAGGGTCGCCTCGACCGCGCCGACTCCGCCTGGTGTCGGGGCGGCGGAGCCGAGCGCGTTGCCCGCGAGGAAGACGACGGCGACGCTGGCGAGGCTGATCGACGTCTGCTCGTCGCCGAACGCGCGGATCGACGCGTCCAGGCACATCACGAAGAAGGCCGTCAGCAGCAGCATGCCGCCGATGCCCGTGATCAGCTTCTGGGGCCGCTGCAGCACATCGAGCATGCGCGGCACCACGCCCGCGAAAAGCGACCGCACGCGCGTGACGACGAATTTCCGCAGGAAGGGCACCGAGGTCACCACGAGCACCAGCACCGCGACCGTCAGCAGACCCGCGATGACCGTCCGGGACGGCGACAGCGACGGCGTCTTCTCCGTACCGGTCAGATAGCCGAAGGACAGCAGCATCAGGATGTGGCAGCCGAGCCCGAACAGCTGGGACGCGCCCACGCTCGCCACCGCGAGCCCCGGTCGCACGCCCGCGCGTTGCAGGAACCGGGTGTTGAGAGCGACCCCGCCCACCGCGGCCGGGGCGACGATCTTCACGAAGGATCCGGCGACCTGCGCCGCCACCGTCCGCATGAACGGCACCCGCTCCGGCACGAACCCGAGCAGCGCCATCGCCGCCGCGAAGTAGCTGGCCGCGGAGAACAGCGCGGCCGCGGCGACCCAGCCCCACTCGGCGTTGGAGACCAAAGGGCCGAACTCGATGTGGGTGAGCTGCGTCAGCAGGAAGTACGCGCCGATGGCACCGGCGATGAAGCTGATCAGCGTGCGCGGCCGCACCCGCTCCAGACGGGCCGGCTCGACCGGAGCCTGCGGCCTGATCCGCAGCACCTCGTGCCGGATCTGGGTGAGCAGATCCTCCTCGCGCGCTTCCTCGATGGCCTCGTCGATGGCCCGCTTCTCGGCCCGCTCCTGAGCCCGTACGGCTTTCTTGGCGGCCTTTTCCAGCACGACGGGCCCGGTGTCGTCGGCGGCGGCCTCCACGCGCGCGTGCTTGGCCTGCCGGGAAGCGTCCAGGACCGCCTCACGCTCACGCTCCGCCCGCTCCCGCGCGAGTCTGCGCAGCGTCGCGCGCGTGGAGCGCGTCAGCGCGATGGGCTGGAGCATCGGCAGACAGCCGGCCACGGCGTCGGGGCCGAGCACGCCGACCGCGGAGGCGACGGCGCGTTCGGCGCCCACCCGGAGCCCGAGCGTCGTCACGAGCTGCGCGATGTCCATGCGCAGCAGCAGCTCGCCTGCCGCGATCTCGCCGCCGCGCAGATCGGTGAGGATCACCGTGCCGGAACGATCCACCAAAATCGCGTCACCCGCGAGCCTGCGGTGCGCGATACGCCGTGACTGCAACGCCCGCACCTGATGCCAGGTGTTGCGCAGCAGTTCGTCGGTGATCTCCTCGTCGGCGAGCGAGTCCAGTGTGCGTCCGCCGCTGTGCTCGTAGACCAGCATGACCGCGTCGGGGCCGAGCTCGGAGGTGGCGATCAGCTTGGGCGCGTTGGCGCCGGCCGCGATGGCCGCGTAGGCGAGCAGCGCCTCCTGCTCCAGCGCCTGGCGCAGCGACTGCAGGCTGCGGCGGGTGGCGATGCCGCGCAGCGTCAGATTGCGCCATACCCGGTAGAAGAAGCCCTGTGCCTGCTGCTCACGGTCGACCACCGTGACATCCAGCGGCGGGCCGTCCTCCAGGGTGACGAAATAGCGCCTGCCGCGGTCGCCGTTGTCGCCGTGGTCCGCGGTCTCGTCCCGGGCCGCGCTCACCGGACGGAAGCCGACGGTCCGCAGGCCCGCCATCAGCGTCCGGCCGGTCGGACGGACATTGGGGGAGCCGACCGCGTACAGCGTGCCGTACGCCACGGTCCAGCCGATGAGCACCGTGAGGATGATCGAGAACGGGGTGGTGTACCCGGTGACGAGCATCGAGAAGGCGTCGAGCAGCAGCACGATCCACAGCACCGCGCGCCATCTCGGCCGGCGGGACATGCCGACGGCGGTCATGTAGGCGATGACCGGGGCCAGATAGCCGTGCACCGGGTCGGTGAGGGCGTTGATGTCACCGGGGTAGGGCCGGGTGAGCGCCTCCTGGATGGAGTCGGGGGCGGCCTTGGCGACCCAGAGATCGGTGGCGAGAGTCACACCGTGCGCGAGGACGGCGGCGAGCACACCGTCGGCGATGCGCAGTCCGTCGCGCTTGATCAGCCGTTCGATCGCGAAGGCGACCGGCACCAGCAGGATCGCGATGCTGGAGGCCAGTCCCGCGATCTTGATGAACAGGTCGGGTGCCTGTCCGGTGCCCTTGTTGATGTCCTGTTCGAGGCCCGAGGTGGTGCCGTGCGCGAACGCGGCGATGGCGATCAGTACGGCCACCGCGAGGACGCCCACCAGCAGCCGCATGAGGTCGGAGGGACGGTGCACGCGCGCGGGGAGCAGCGGTTCGTCGCCCTCCACCTCGTCAGCGGGCGGCTCGTCGTACTCCGCGGCCTTGTCGGCGTCGTTCGTGGCCGCGCCCTTCCTGTCGTCGGCGGCGTCCGGGCGCGACGAAGCCTCAGAGGTGCTCTCCGCATCCTCGGGGTGCACACCCTGCTGCTTCATCTTCTCTTCTTGATCTCGTATCAACGGTCACCGCCCGCACGATGGTGGCATGCCCCACCGACACACGGGGGCGTCAGGGTGCAGATGCGGGGCGCACAGTCTGCCGGAAGCGCCGCTCGGGGGCGAGGGCCACGCACCGTCGCGGGCCCGTCACATTGTCGGTGGAGTGGTGCAGGATGGGTCGGATGAGCGAGGAGAGCCTTCCGGAGGACGCCCACCCGGAGTACGCGGACGCGCTGCCCGAGTACGCCGAGCGGGTCCTTGAGGTCGCCGAACTGATCCAGCCCGGGCGCGTGATGACGTACGGGGACGTCGCCGAGTGGCTCCAGGAGGGCGGCCCCAGACAGGTCGGCCGGGTGATGGCCCTGTACGGCGGAGCCGTTGCGTGGTGGCGTGTCGTCCGCGCGGACGGCGTCCTGCTCCCGGGGCACGAACTGCGGGCGCTCGGCCACTACCGCACCGAGGGCACGCCCCTGAGGGAGGCCGGCCGAACCACCGAGGGGCACCTGCCGCGCCTCGACATGAAACGGGCACGATGGGACGGCGGCGAACACGCGGAAGGTCACACCTGACAGCTTCCGCCATCCGACGGGCCGCTGTGTGACCCGTGATCCGTACGGGGGAACAGGGGCACGTCCGTGGCATGACGTACGTTCGTGAGTCGAGGGACCCATGTGACGTGAGCGTCCCGAGGGATGAATCGGAAGCCCTGCTTCCGCCGGATCCGTCGGCGTAGCGTCGGCTGCACGCGTCCCCCTCATCCCGCCGCCACCGCCCTCCACGCGCGGTGGCCAGCCCACCAGCACAACCACCAGGACCGGCGAACCACGTGAGCTCCTCTTCCTCCACCAGGCGCCTGCCGCACCCCCAGGTGCGGCAGGGGAGTCGTGGCGCTTACCGACTGGTGCGTACCCCGCCGGCCAGGGTGGACCCCCCTCGTCTGGACGCCGCCCAGCGCTCCGTGGTTGACCACGGCACCGGCCCACTGCTCGTCCTCGCAGGTCCGGGGACCGGGAAGACCACGACCCTGGTCGAGTCGGTGGCGGAGCGGATCGCCCGGGGCGGAGATCCGGCGCGCATGCTGGTGCTGACCTTCAGCCGCAAGGCGGCCGTGGAGCTGCGGGACCGCATGGCGCTGCGCACCGGCGCCGCGCGAGCGCCCCAGGCGACCACCTTCCACTCGTTCTGCTACGCCCTGGTCCGCGCCCACCAGGACAGCGAGCTGTTCGTGGAGCCGCTGCGGCTGCTGTCCGGCCCCGAGCAGGACGTGGCCGTGCGCGAACTGCTCGCGGGCCAGCCGGACCTGGAGCGGCTGGGTCTCGCCCATGTGCGCTGGCCGGACGAACTGCGCGCCTGCCTGACCACCCGCGGCTTCGCCGACGAGGTCCGGGCGGTCCTCGCCCGCAGTCGTGAACTGGGCCTCGGACCCGACGCCCTGGACGCCTTCGCCCGCCGTATCGGCCGCCCCGACTGGCGGGCCGCGGCCGCCTTCCTCGCCGAGTACCTCGACGTCCTCGACCTCCAGGGCGTGCTCGACTACGCCGAACTGGTCCACCGCGCGGTGCTCCTCGCCCAGCGCCCCGACGTCAGCCGGCAGCTCGCCGACCGGTACGACGCCGTCTTCGTCGACGAGTACCAGGACACCGACCCGGCGCAGGTACGGCTGCTGCACGCGCTCGCCGGCAGCGGTCGCACCCTGATCGCCTTCGGCGACCCGGACCAGTCGATCTACGCCTTCCGGGGCGCCGACGTGAACGGCATCCTGGAGTTCCCGCATGCCTTCCCGCGCGCGGACGGCCGCCCGGCGCCCGTCGCGGTCCTGCGCACCTCCCGACGCGCCGGCGCGACGCTGCTGGCCGCGACCCGGCTGCTGACCCAGCGGATGCCGCTGACCCGCCTCCCCGCCGAGAAGGTCCGCGCCCACCGTGAGCTCGCGCCCGTCCGGGACGGAGGGCGCGTCGAGGTGTACACGTACCCGACGCCCGGCACAGAACTGGACAACATCGCCGACATCCTGCGCAGGGCGCACCTGGAGGACGGCGTCCCGTGGCGCGAGATGGCCGTCCTGGTGCGCGCCGGCTCCCGCACGATTCCCACGGTCCGCCGCGCCCTCACCTCCGCCGGCGTCCCCCTGGACATCGACGGCGACGATCTCGCCCTGCGCCACGAACCGGCGGTGGCGCCCCTGTTGACGGCGCTGCGGGCGGTGGCGGAGGCGGAAGCGGAGACTCGGGGGAGCGACGGGGAGGCGGACGAGGATTCCGCCGACGAGGACTCGGACCTCTGCTGGCTCGACACCGAGACCGCCCTGACCCTCCTCGCCTCCCCCTTGGCCGGCATGGACGCGGCCGACCTGCGCCGCCTCGGCCGTGCCATGCGGGACGAGGAGCGCGCCGCCGGGGTCGCCCTGCCGCCGCCCTCGGACGAACTGCTCGCGCGGGCGCTGGCCGAGCCCGAGCGGCTGGTCGCGCACGACCTCGTGTACGCGCGTGGCGCGCAGCGGCTCGGCGCCCTTCTGCGCAAGGCCCGTGAGCGCCTCGCGGGCGGCGGTACGGCCGAGGAGGCGCTCTGGGACCTGTGGGAGGGCACCCCGTGGCCCGGGCGCCTGGAGCGCGCCGCCCGGCGCGGCGGCGCGGCGGGGCGCAACGCCGACCGTGACCTGGACGCCGTATGCGCGCTGTTCGCGACCGCGGCCCGCTCCGAGGAGCGCACCGGGGGCCGTGGCGCGCTGAACTTCCTGGAGGAGATCGAGGCCGAGGACATCGCCGCCGACACCCTCACCCGGCGCGCCCTGCGCCCCGACGCCGTCCGCCTGATGACCGCCCACCGATCCAAGGGCCTGGAGTGGCGGCTGGTCGTCGTCGCCGGTGTCCAGGAGGGCCTGTGGCCCGACCTGCGCCGCCGCGGCTCCCTGCTGGAGGCCGACCGGATCGGCCGCGACGGACTCGCCGAACCGCTCACCCCGGGGGCGCTGCTCGCCGAGGAGCGCCGTCTGTTCTACGTGGCCGCCACGCGCGCGCGTGAGCGCCTCGTCGTCACCGCGGTGAAGGCTCCCGCGGACGACGGCGACCAGCCCTCCCGCTTCCTGACCGAACTCGGGGTCGAACCCAAGGACGTCACCGGCCGCCCGCGGCGCCCGCTGTCGCTCGCGGCCCTGGTCGCGGAACTGCGCGCCACGACCGTCGACCCGCGCGTGTCCGACGCTCTGAGGGAGGCCGCCGCCCGTCGCCTTGCCCGGCTCGCCGCGCTCGCCGACGAGGACGGCCGCCCGCTGGTCCCCTCCGCGCACCCCTACCGCTGGTGGGGCATGTTCGAGCCGACCGAGAGCAAGGTGCCGCTGCGCGATCGCGACCAGCCCGTGGTGCTGTCCGGCAGCGCCCTCGACCAGCTCGCCAACACCTGCTCCCTGCAGTGGTTCCTGGGCCGCGAGGTGAAGGCCGACGCGCCCGCGACCGTCGCCCAGGGTTTCGGCAACGTCGTGCACGTCCTCGCCGACGAGGTCGCCTCCGGGCACACCCCGGCCGATCTCGCCGTCCTCATGGAGCGTCTGGACTCCGTGTGGAACGCGCTCGCCTTCGACGCGCCGTGGAAGTCGGTGCAGGAGAAGGAGAACGCGCGCGTGGCGCTCGAACGCTTCCTCAAGTGGCACGTCACGGACCGCACCGGCCGTACTCCGGTCACCAGCGAGCACGACTTCGACGTCACCCTCGAAGCGGGCGACTACGAGGTCCGCATCCGCGGCCAGATGGACCGCGTCGAGGCCGACGGCGAAGGCCGCGCCTATGTCGTCGACTTCAAGACCGGCAAGCAGGCGCCGAGCTCGGCCGAGGTGGCCCGGCACCCGCAGCTCGCCGTCTATCAGCTCGCCGTCCGCGAGGGCGCCGTGGACGAGGCCTTCGGCGGACTGCGCCCCGAGCCGGGCGGCGCCGAACTCGTCCATCTGCGCCAGGGCGCCGCCAAGCGGGACGGCGGCGAGACCCTGCCCAAGGTGCAGGCGCAGGAGCCGCTTGAGGGTGAGTGGGTCGGTGAGCTGCTGGCCACCGCCGCCGGCAAGGTCCTCGACGAGCGGTTCACGCCGACGGCGGGTCAGCACTGCACGCACTGCGCCTTCCGGGCGTCGTGCAGCGCGCGGCCCGAGGGGCGGCACGTGGTGGAGTGACGGACCGCACCTCACGTGCTGACCTGCACTTCTTCCCTCTCGACAGCCGATTCGGCATCGACTGTCAGTGGCCGCCGCTAGCCTCTCTGAGGTGCCACCACGTATCACCGATCCCGATCAGCTCAAGGAGCTCCTCGGTATCCCGTTCACCCCGGAGCAGACGGCCTGCATCACCGCGCCGCCCGCCCCGCAGGTGATCGTGGCCGGAGCGGGGTCGGGCAAGACAACGGTGATGGCGGCGCGCGTGGTGTGGCTGGTCGGCACCGGCGAGGTCGCACCCGAGCAGGTCCTCGGCCTGACCTTCACCAACAAGGCCGCCGGTGAACTCGCCGAGCGCGTCCGCAAGGCGCTCATCAAGGCCGGCGTCACCGACCCCGACGTCATCGACCCGGACAACCCGCCGGGCGAGCCGGTGATCTCGACGTACCACGCCTTCGCCGGCCGCCTCCTGACCGACCACGGCCTGCGCATCGGGCTCGAACCGACCTCCCGTCTGCTCGCCGACGCCACCCGCTACCAGCTGGCCGCGCGCGTGCTGCGCGAGGCGCCCGGCCCGTATCCGGCACTGACCCGCTCCTTCGCGGACCTCGTCAGCGACCTCCTCGCTCTCGACGCCGAGCTCGCCGAACACCTCGTACGCCCCGAGTCCCTGCGCGCCCATGACGCGCAACTGCTGCTCACCCTGCACGGCGTCAAGCTCACCAACGCCGATCTGCGCAAGGTCCCCGAGACGGCCGCCGCGCGCCGTGAACTGGCCGACCTGGTGGTGCGTTACCGGGCCGCCAAGCGTGAGCGGGATCTGCTCGACTTCGGTGACCAGATCGCCCTGTCGGCACAGCTCGCCGGGATCCCCGAGGTGGGCCGCGTCCTGCGCGACGAGTTCCGCGTGGTCCTCCTCGACGAGTACCAGGACACCTCGGTCGCCCAACGGATCCTGCTGGCCGGCCTGTTCGGCGGTGGCACCGGGCACCCCGTGACCGCCGTCGGGGACCCCTGCCAGGCGATCTACGGCTGGCGCGGCGCCTCCGTCGCCAACCTGGACGACTTCCCCGAGCACTTCGCGCACGCCGACGGCCGCCCCGCCACCCGCCAGGCCCTCAGCGAGAACCGCCGCAGCGGCGGCCGTCTCCTGGACCTCGCCAACGGGCTCGCCGAGCCCCTGCGAGCCATGCACGCGGGCGTGGAGGCCCTGCGCCCGGCCCCGGGCGCCGAACGCGACGGCATGGTCCGCTGCGCCCTGCTGCACACCCACGCCGAGGAGATCGACTGGATCGCCGACTCAGTCGCCCACCTCGTGAACACCGGCGAGGCGCCCGGCGAGATCGCCGTCCTGTGCCGTACGGCCACCGACTTCGCCGAGATCCAGGGCGCGCTGGTGGCCCGGGACGTCCCGGTTGAGGTGGTCGGCCTGTCCGGGCTGCTGCATCTGCCCGAGATCGCCGACCTGGTCGCCGTCTGCGAGGTCCTCCAGGATCCCGGCGCCAACGCTTCCCTGGTGCGGGTGCTGACCGGCCCGCGCTGGCGCATCGGCCCCCGCGACCTCGCCCTCCTGGGCCGCCGCGCCCGACGTCTGGTGTCGCACGCGCGCGTGGACGGCGACGACGACGCGGACCGCCGGCTCGCCGAGGCCGTCGAGGGGGTCGACCCCTCCGAGGTGATATCGCTCGCGGACGCCCTCGACACGTTCCTGGAGACACCGCTCGACGGCACCGGGGACGACGACGGGCTGCCCTTCTCGCCGGACGCGCGCGTGCGGTTCGCCCGCCTGGCCACCGAACTGCGCGACCTGCGCCGCTCGCTGGCGGATCCGCTGATGGACGTCCTCCACCGGGTCCTCGCCGTCACCGGCCTGGAGGTCGAGCTGTCGGCGTCCCCGCACGCCCTGGCCGCCCGCCGCCGCGAGACCCTGTCGAACTTCCTGGACATCGCCGCCTCCTTCGCCGCAGGCGACGGCGAGGCCTCCCTGCTGGCCTTCCTCGGCTTCCTGCGCACCGCGGCCCAGTACGAGAAGGGCCTCGACAACGCCCTCCCGGGCGGCGAGAACACCGTCAAGGTGCTCACCGCGCACAAGTCCAAGGGCCTCGAATGGGATGTCGTCGCCGTCCCGGGCCTGGTCACCGGCACCTTCCCGAGCACCCAGGGCCGCGAGAAGTGGACCTCCCAGGGCAAGGTGCTGCCCCACGCCCTGCGCGGCGACGCCGCCACCCTGCCCGACGTCGAATCCTGGGACTCAAGCGGCCTGAAGGCCTTCCACGAGGCCATGAAGGAGCACCAGCACACCGAGGAACTCCGCCTCGGCTACGTCACCTTCACCCGCCCCCGCTCCCTGCTCCTCGGCTCCGGCCACTGGTGGGGCCCCAGCCAGAAGAAGCCCCGCGGCCCCTCCGGCTTCCTCCAGGACCTCCACGACCACTGCGCGGCCGGGTACGGCGAGATCGAGGCCTGGGCGGACGAGCCCGCCGAGGACGAGGAGAACCCCGCGCTGCACGCGACCGACACCGACCAGGTGTGGCCGTTGCCCCTGGACGACGCGGCGCTGGCCCGGCGCAGGGCGGCCGCCGAGACGGTCCTCGCGCACCTGTCCACCTATGAGGACGGCCACCCGGCTGGGACGCACGACCCGGACTGGCCCCCACCGCCGGACGACGAAAACGCCTACGACGAAGCCCCCTACGACGACGAAGCCCCCTACGACATCCCCGAGGAGGACCCGTTCGCGGAAGCCGCCACCGACCCCGCCGACGAGGACCCGTTCGCGGAAGCCGCCACCGACCCCGCCGACGAGGACCCCTTCCCGGAAGCCGCCACCGACCCCGCCGACGAGGACCCCTTCCCGGAAGCGCCCACCGACCCCGCCGACCGGGACTCCTGGACCGCGGACCGCCCCACCGTCCCCCACCAGGCGACGCCCCCCGAGGCGGAGCCGGCCCACACCCGCCTCACCCCGGAAGAGACCCGCACGATCGCCTCTTGGGACCGGGACCTGGACGCCCTCACCGGAGAGCTCCTCCGCGCGAGGGACAGCGTCACCGACGTACCCCTGCCGGCCTCCCTGACCGCCTCCCAGGTGCTGCGTCTGGCCGCCGACCCGGACGGCCTGGCTCAGGAGCTGGCCCGCCCCATGCCCCGGCCGCCGCAGCCCGCGGCACGGCGCGGCACCCGCTTCCACGCGTGGGTCGAGGCCCGCTTCGAAGAGCTGACCCTGCCCATGCTGGAGCCGGAGGAGCTGCCCGGCGCCGAGGCCGAGATCGCCGACGAGCGGGACCTGGAGGCGCTCAAGGAGGCCTTCGAGCGCACCGAGTACGCGCACCGCACCCCGTATCGCGTCGAGGCCCCCTTCCAGCTCGCCCTCGCCGGCCGCGTCGTGCGGGGCCGGATCGACGCCGTCTACAAGGAGGGCGACGGCGAGCGGACGACGTACGAGATCGTCGACTGGAAGACCAACCGCGCCCGCGACGCCGACCCGCTCCAGCTGGCCGTGTACCGGCTGGCCTGGGCGGAGCAGCAGGGGGTGCCCCTGGAGTCGGTCAGCGCCGCGTTCCTGTACGTGCGCGGCGGCGAGGTCGTCCGTCCGGACGGTCTTCCGGACCGGGCCGCACTGGAGCGGCTGCTGACCGAGGAGCCGTCGTGTGACGAACCGCCCAGCAAGGATGTCGGTGCGGGCCGATAGGCTCGTGACCATGAGCCAGACCCCGGACAAAGCCGTCCGTACGTACATCGAGCAGCACCGCGCCGCCTTCCTCGACGACCTCGCCGCATGGCTGCGCATCCCCTCCGTGTCGGCCCAGCCCGACCACGCGCCCGATGTACGACGCAGCGCCGACTGGCTCGCCGCCAAGCTCACCGGGACCGGCTTTCCGACCGTCGAGATCTGGCAGACACCCGGCGCCCCGGCCGTCTTCGCCGAGTGGACCTCCGATGACCCCGAGGCGCCCACCGTCCTCGTCTACGGCCATCACGACGTGCAGCCCGCCGCCCGCGAGGACGGCTGGGACAGCGACCCCTTCGACCCCGTCGTCCGGGGGAACCGCCTCTACGCGCGCGGGGCGGCCGACGACAAAGGCCAGGTGTTCTTCCACACACTCGGCGTCCGCGCCCACCTCGCCGCGACCGGCCGCACCGCCCCTGCCGTCAACCTGAAGCTGCTGATCGAGGGTGAGGAGGAGTCAGGCTCGCCGCACTTCGAGGCCCTCGTCGAGGAGCACGCCGACCGGCTCGCCGCCGACGCCGTGATCGTCTCCGACACCGGTATGTGGTCCGAGGACACCCCCACCGTGTGCACCGGTATGCGCGGCCTCACCGAGTGCGAGATCCGGCTGTACGGACCCGACCAGGACATCCACTCCGGCTCCTTCGGCGGCGCCGTGCCCAACCCGGCCACCGCAGCCGCCCGTCTGGTCGCCGCCCTCCACGACGAGCACGGGCGCGTGGCGATCCCCGGCTTCTACGACGGCGTCGTCGAGCTCACCGACCGCGAGCGGGAGCTCTTCGCCGAGCTGTCCTTCGACGAGCAGCGGTGGCTGCGCACCGCCAAGTCCTACGCCACCCACGGCGAGGCCGGGTACACCACCCTGGAGCGCATCTGGGCCCGCCCCACCGCCGAGGTCAACGGCATCGGCGGCGGCTACCAGGGCCCGGGCAGCAAGACGATCGTCCCGTCCGGCGCGATGCTGAAGCTCTCCTTCCGCATGGTGGCGGGCCAGGAACCCGGGCACATCGAGAAGGTGGTCCGCGCGTGGGCGGCCGAGCAGGTGCCCGCCGGAATCCGCTGCGAGGTCGTCTTCGGCCCGGCCACGCGCCCGTGCCTGACACCGCTGGACCACCCCGCCCTGCAGTCCGTGGCCCGCGCCATGGGCCGCGCCTTCGAGAAGCCCGTGGGCTACACCCGCGAGGGCGGCTCGGGCCCGGCCGCCACCCTCCAGGAAGTGCTCGGCGCCCCCGTGCTCTTCCTGGGCATCTCCGTTCCCTCCGACGGCTGGCACGCGCCGAACGAGAAGGTCGAACTGGACCTGCTGCTCAAGGGCGTCGAAGCCACCGCGTACCTGTGGGGCGACCTCGCGGAGAACTGGCGCCATGCGCCCTGACCGCCCGGCACCGTCCGGAGCGGCACCGCGCGCGGGGCACACTGGTAGAGCCGCCCCGTACCGCACCGGCCTGCCGGACACGGTCCCCTCCCGTCCCACGTCCCGCTGAACCGCCCGCCGAAATCAACCGTTCCACCGGGGGAGTTGGAAGCACCCGTGACCACCTGGACCGACCACACCGCCGACCGCCCCATTTCGCTCACCGCCCCGAGCGGCATCGACCGCGCCGCCCACCACCGCCTCGACGAGGCCTGGCTGGCGGCGGCATGGAGCCACCCCACGACCCGCTGCTTCGTGGTCTCCGGCGGCCAGGTCCTGATCGACGAGACGGCCGACGGCCGTACCGAACTCGTCATGACCCCCTCCTTCGAGGCCCCCCTCACCGAGGCACACCGCTACTTCCTCGGCATCGACGAGGACGGCGTCAGCTACTTCGCACTCCAGAAGGACGCCCTGCCCGGCCGTATCGACCAGTCCGCCCGTCCGGCCGGACTGCGTGAGGCGGGCCTGCTGCTGTCCCCGCGCGACATCGGCCTGATGGTGCACGCGGTCGGCCTGGAGAACTGGCAGCGCACCCACCGCTTCTGCTCCCGCTGCGGTGAACGCACGGTGATCGCCGCCGCCGGGCACATCCGCCGCTGCCAGGCGTGCGGCGCCGAGCACTACCCGCGCACCGACCCGGCCGTGATCATGGCCGTCACCGACGAGGACGACCGCATCCTGCTGGGCCGCCAGGTCCACTGGCCCGAGGGCCGCTTCTCCACGCTCGCCGGCTTCGTCGAGCCCGGTGAGTCCATCGAGCAGACGGTGCGCCGCGAGGTCTTCGAAGAGGCCGGGATCACCGTCGGGCAGGTCGAGTACGTCGCCAGCCAGCCGTGGCCCTTCCCGTCCAGCCTGATGCTGGGCTTCATGGCACGCGCCATTTCCACCGAGATCGACGTCGACGGCGACGAGATCCACGAGGCCCGCTGGTTCTCCCGTGACGAACTGGGCGCCGCCTTCGAATCGGGCGAGGTGCTCCCGCCCTACGGCATCTCGATCGCGGCCCGCCTGATCGAGCTCTGGTACGGCAAGCCGCTGCCGACGCGAAGTTTCATCTGACACGGCTTCATCCGACACAGCTTCATCACAGCCGGAAGGCGGTTCCCAGATCTCCTGGGAACCGCCTTTCGGGTAGCGCCGGACAGCGAGCCGTCAGACTCCGACCTTCTGCTTGACCTGAGCCAGCGACGGGTTGGTGAGCGTGGAGCCGTCCGCGAAGAGAACGGTCGGGACCGTCTGGTTTCCGCCATTGGCCTTCTCGACGAACGCCGCGGAATCCGGGTCCTGCTCGATGTTGATCTCGGTGTACGCGATGCCCTCGCGGTCCAGCTGCTTCTTCAGCCGCTGGCAGTAGCCGCACCAGGTGGTGCTGTACATCGTCACAGTGCCCTGCATGTCTCGCGCGCTCCTTCGATGGCTCGGGGACCAGGTCGTCCGATGAGGGAACGTACGCGACCGGGCCGCCATTCCCGCCGGGGGTATGCCCGGCGACGTGACGCCCGCCGCATTAGTACGACTGCGAGGCCCTGCCTGTGGACAACCGGCTCACCCGTCTCCGGCGACCTGGCAGCATGGCGGTGTGACAGCAGCAACGCACTCCCCGCTCTTCCCGCAGGTACCGGACTCGGCCGACGCGGTGCTCCAGGGGCTCGACCCCGAGCAGCGCGAAGTGGCCACCGCCCTGCACGGACCGGTGTGCGTGCTGGCCGGGGCCGGTACGGGCAAGACGCGGGCGATCACCCACCGCATCGCCTACGGAGTGCGCGCCGGGATCCTCCAGCCGTCCACCGTGCTGGCGGTCACCTTCACCAACCGTGCCGCCGGAGAGATGCGGGGCCGACTGCGGCAGCTCGGCGCCGGGGGCGTCCAGGCCCGGACCTTCCACTCGGCCGCCCTGCGACAGCTCCAGTACTTCTGGCCGAAAGCGATCGGTGGCTCCATGCCCCGGCTCGTGGACCGCAAGATCCAGCTCGTCGCGGACGCGGCCGCCGCCTGCCGCATCCGCCTTGACCGGGGCGAGCTGCGGGACACCACTGGCGAGATCGAATGGTCCAAGGTCACCCAGACCGTCCCCGCCGACTACGCGCTCGCCGCCGCCAAGGCCGGCCGAGAGACCCCCCGCGACCCGGCCGAGATCGTCCAGCTCTACTCCGCCTACGAGGACCTCAAGCGCGAGCGCGGCGTGATCGACTTCGAGGACGTGCTGCTGCTGACCGTGGCGATCCTCCAGGACCGCCATGACATCGCCGAACAGGTCCGCTCCCAGTACCAGCACTTCGTGGTCGACGAGTACCAGGACGTCAGCCCCCTCCAGCAGCGCCTGCTGGAACTGTGGCTCGGCGACCGGGACAACCTGTGTGTGGTCGGCGACGCCAGCCAGACGATCTACTCGTTCACGGGAGCAACCCCCGACCATCTGCTCGACTTCCGCACCCGCCACCCCGGCGCCACCGTCGTCAAGCTGGTCCGCGACTACCGTTCCACCCCCCAGGTCG
Source organism: Streptomyces sp. P17 (assembly GCF_032436805.1). Classification (NCBI taxonomy): domain Bacteria; kingdom Bacillati; phylum Actinomycetota; class Actinomycetes; order Kitasatosporales; family Streptomycetaceae; genus Streptomyces; species Streptomyces sp. P17. The sequence goes on from NZ_JAVRBF010000012.1 coordinate 25,664, forward strand.
TCCACCTCGCCAACGGCCTGCTCGCCCAGGCCCGGGGCCGCGCCGCCGATCACCGCCTGGAACTGATCTCCCAGCGAGACCCGGGCCCCGAGCCCGGCTACGCCGAGTACACCGACGAGCCCGCCGAGGCCGAGGGCGCCGCCCGACGCATCCGCGAGCTCATCGACTCCGGAGTCCCGGCCAGCGAGATCGCCGTCCTGTTCCGTACGAACTCCCAGTCCGAGACCTACGAACAGGCCCTCGCCGACGCCGGCATCCCCTACCAGCTGCGCGGCGCGGAGCGCTTCTTCGACCGTCCCGAAGTGCGCAAGGCCGGTATCGCCCTGCGCGGGGCGGCCCGCTTCGGCGGCAACGACTCCCTCCTCGACGACGCCGTCGACCTGCCGGCCCAGGTGCGCGCCGTGCTCTCCGGGGAGGGCTGGACCACCGAGCCGCCCGCAGGATCCGGCGCGGTCAGAGAGCGCTGGGAGTCCCTGGCCGCCCTGGTCAACCTCGCCCAGGACTTCGCCGTCGCCAGACCCGGCGCCACCCTCGGCGACCTCGTCGCCGAACTCGACGAACGGGCGAACGCCCAGCACGCCCCCACCGTCCAGGGCGTCACCCTCGCCTCCCTGCACTCGGCCAAGGGCCTGGAGTGGGACGTCGTCTTCCTCGTCGGTGTCGCCGAGGGCATGATGCCGATCACCTACGCAAAGACCGACGAGCAGATCGAGGAGGAACGCCGGCTCCTCTATGTCGGCGTCACCCGCGCCCGGGAGCACCTCCATGTCTCCTGGTCCCTCGCCCGCTCACCCGGCGGCCGCGCCAACCGTCGCCCCAGCCGGTTTCTCGACGGGCTGCGCCCCGGCGGCTCCACCGGCACCGCGGGCCGCGCCGGCGCGGGGCGCTCCGGGGGCGTGGAGCGCGGCTTCACCACCAGACCGGACGCCGCCCCGCGCCGCACCCAGCGCACCGTCGCCCGCTGCCGGGTCTGCGGACGCACCCTCACCGACGCCGGCGAGATGAAACTGATGCGCTGCGAGGACTGCCCGTCCGACATGGACGAGGGGCTGTACGAGCGGCTCCGCGAGTGGCGCGCGGACCAGGCCCGGCGCAGCGGGCAGCCCGCCTTCTGCGTCTTCACCGACAAGACGCTGATGGCGATCGCCGAGTCGAGCCCCGACGACGAGGGCGACCTCGCGCGGATTCCCGGGGTCGGCGTGCGCAAGCTCAACCGCTACGGAGCCGATGTCCTGGCCATCTGCGCAGGCCGGCAGCCCGGGGGAGACGAAGACGGGGACTGAAACGAACTCGTCGAAAAAATAGTTTGCGCATGCCCCAGCAATCCCCATAGGTTCTTAGGCATTGGAACGGAGGCCTTCCTGGAGGCCCCAATTCCGTGTTGTACTTGCATACCCGCCGGACTGGCTCACCCCAGTTCCCCAAGACGCCGAGAGGAGGCGAGCCCAGTGATCAGCATCAAGGCCAGCTCCACCATCAGCACCGTGAAAATGACCGATCGCTCGGTCGTCGCCTCCCTGTGCATGCTCGGCGCCTCGAACCCGGGCACCGGTCTGTCCGGCATCCGTGCCGTGCGTCCGGCCGCCTCCCTGTCTCTCGCGGGTCTTCCCATCCGTGAGCGCAATGAGCGACCGACCCAGGCACTGGAAGCGGCAGTAGTGGCACAGGCGCAGGCCTATGCCTTTACGGCGACCGGTGCCGGATTCCGGAAGCAGACGACGCAGCACCACCAGATGTGGGCCTTCCGTGGGCCAGAACCCTGGAGTGATCCAGCCTGATTGATCAGGCCGGCGCCTTCAGGGCCGCGGAACCCCATCCGGGATCCGCGGCCCTTCTGTTTGTCCCCGAACGGGGACGACGGAGCGAAGGGGCCTCGGGACAAGAAAAGAACCCGGTACCAGCCGCCACCCGGTCCAACCCCGACCGGAACGACCAGACGAGGAAGACGAACCGTGCAACTCGAAGCGCACGCCCCGTCCGTACCGCCTTCCGAAACGATCCCCCCGCCCGGCCTCACGGAGGACTCCACCTTGACCCCGCTCACTGCGCTCACCGCGCTCGACGACGCCATCGAGAACCTCGGCGTACCCGTCCCCTGCCGCTCCTACGACCCGGAGGTCTTCTTCGCGGAGTCGCCGGCGGACGTCGAGTACGCCAAGTCCCTGTGCCGCACCTGCCCGCTGATGGAGGCCTGCCTCGCCGGCGCCAAGGAGCGGCGTGAGCCCTGGGGCGTCTGGGGTGGCGAGCTGTTCGTCCAGGGTGTAGTCGTCGCCCGGAAGCGGCCGCGTGGCCGCCCGCGCAAGAACCCGGTCACGGCATGAACACCGCAGGAACGATCGACCGCCCCCTCACGCACGACCCCAAGAAGCAGGCCCCGATGAAGCCGTCCACCAACGAACTTGCAGGCGCCACGCCTGAAGACTTCACCTCCACCGGCGCGATCGACTCGCGTCAGAACAGGACCCGCGAAATGCAACTCATCCCAGAAGCCCTGGCTCGTGCGCATATGCACGAGCGCCTGCACGAGGCGGATCGGGAACGCCGAGCGCTGCGCCTGGTGACCGCCCGCCGTATGCAGCGCCGCGCCGAGCGTGCCTCGCGGCGCGCCCGCCGCGCGATCGCCATGGCGGTCATGCAGTAATCGACCCGACTGAAGCAGTCGCCTCCCGGCGTGGGAGGAAGTCGCTCCCCGCGGGGGCCGGTCCGTCCGAACGGACCGGCCCCCGCGGTGCGTTGTGCGCGCCGAGGCGTCGAAGGCGGCGATATCGTCGCGGGGTGACGAGTCTTCCCGGCGGCAGTGACGACCCTGACTCCGCCACGGAGCAACAAGCCCTGGTGTGCGCCGGCTGTGGCGTCAAGGCCGAGAGCCCCCAGCCCACCTGGACCTTCTCCGTGGAGAACGGCGAACGTCGCTACTTCTGCGACGCGTGTTCCCGGGAGAACCTCAGGGCGATCGAGGGACGGCTGGACTCGTCCTGGTGGTAGGGCTCAGGCCTCCGCGACCGACTCCTCCGGAACCTCGTCCTCCAGCACGAAGCCGGGCAGCCACTCCTCCAGCTCCTCGCGCAGCCGGACCGTGGCCCCCAGCTGGCACAGGACGCCGATCGTGCTCAGTGTCACCCGGTGTATCAGCAGATAGGAGGGCGGCAGATTGAGCTGCTTGCCCAGCTGATAGGCAGGAGAGCGAGGGTCGGCGACACGGGCCGCCTGGCTGCGCATCCAGCCCCGGGTGAAGGTGAACGCGTCGATCTGTGCCGGTTCGATGATCGGCAGGAGGTAGTCGAGGACGGCGTCCGGGTCCAGCTCTATGGACTCCTTGACGAAGCCCTCCCGGCACAGCAGCTCGTAGACGCCCTCCGCGTCGCCGTCCAGGGTCATACGCAGCGACTCACCGATCGGGGTGGGCAGACCTCCGGGCAGTCGGTCGACCGTGCCGAAGTCCAGGACGCCGAGGCGCCATTCCTCCTCGTCGTCCGGGCCGCCGGGCAGCAGACGGAAGTTGCCGGGGTGCGGGTCGGCGTGCAGCAGGCCGGTGCGGGCCGGGCCGGAGAAGAGGAAGCGGGCGAGCAGCTGGCCTGCGCGGTCGCGCTGCCCCTCGGTGCCGTCGGCGATGATCTCCGACAGCGGGATGCCGTCGATCCACTCGGTGATCAGAACTTGGTCGCACTGATGGACCACGTCGGGCACCAGGACGTCCGGGTCGCCCGCGAACTCCTCCGCGTGGACCCGCTGCGCCTGGGCCTCAAGGCCGTAGTCCAGTTCCTCGGAGACACGGTCCTTCAGCTCCGTGATGAGCGGCTTGATGTCCATGCCGGGGACCAGCGGGCCCAACAGACGGGCGAACCTGCTCAGTTGGGTGAGGTCGGAGAGCAGGGCCTCCCCCGCGCCCGGGTACTGGACCTTGACCGCCACCGCACGCCCGTCCTGCCACACCGCCCGGTGCACCTGACCGATGGAGGCCGCCGCGGAGGGCTTGTCGTCGAACTCGACGAACAGCTCGCGCCAGTCCTCACCTAGCCGCTCGGCGAGCACAGCGTGCACCGTGCGCGTCGGCATCGGCGGCGCCGCCTCCTGGAGCTTCGTCAGCGCCGCGCGGTAGGGACCGGCGACCTCCTCGGGCAACGCCGACTCGAAGACGGACAGGGCCTGCCCGAATTTCATCGCACCGCCCTTGAGCTCACCGAGCACCTTGAACATCTGCTCGGCGGTGCGCTGCTGCAGCTCTCTGCCGACGAGCTCCGCGGACTCGCCCACGATTCGCTTGCCCAGTCCCCAGGTCGCCCGTCCGGCGAAGCCGAGCGGGAGTGCGGCGAGCTTGGCGGTCCGGGTGACCGCCTTCCGGGGAAGATCAGACATGCGCCCTCCAGGTCCCAGCCGGCCGCGGGTCAGCCTGACGGCGTGACGTTCTCGACGGCCGTTGCTCCACCATTGTCTCGTGCGCCTCCCTGTCCTTGGAGGTGTGTCCTTCCTTACCTTTCTCCGCGGCCCCGCACGGGCATGCGGGATGGGCCCAGACCGGCCGCGCGTGCCAGGTCAGACCGGGCAGCGACACCTCCCATCGGACACCCGCGCTGGAGGGAGCCCCGCCGTCGAGGAACGCCAGCGCGTGCGCCGCCGCCAGTCCCGCGACCGTCGTGGCCAGCGTCAGATCGCAGGCCGGCACCGGGCGGGCCTTCCCTCCACCCGAACGCCACTGGGCGACCAGCCGGGGCCAGACCGGGTCCCGGTCGGTGCGTCCCTCGTGCAGACAGCCCGCGCAGCCTGTCTCGCCCGGCAGGACGAGCGGACCGACGACACCGGTTCCCTCGACCACTCCCGCGTAGAGATGCGGCGTACCGGAGGCGATCAGCGGATCGGCGGTGGACGGGACGGGCGCGTGCACCGCGACCTCGTCCCGTGGGGCGAGGATCACCAGGGAGTGGCCCGGATCGGCGTCCTCGGGCGGTGACTGAGGGCCGCGGCGGGGCGGGCGGGCCGGGGCCGCTCGGCGTACGGCCCGGCGGGCGGCCTCGTCCCTGCGCTCGCCGATCGCCTCGGAGGGCAGCCCGCCCGGTGCCACGTCCCACGGCTCGACCCGGCCGCCGTCGCGCACCTCGACCTCGCCGACACCCGCGCCCGACAACAGTGCGGCCAGCACCGCGCCCACCCGGCCGGCGCCGCGCACCTGCACCCGCAGGGAGCGGCGGGCGGCAAGCCGGTGCATGGCCTCGCCCGGCTCGGACGTGGTCAGGGAGAGCGAGGCCAGATCGGGGCGGAGCCGGTCCAGGACCTCCTTCTTCCCGCGCAGTTCGGCACCGCGCGAACCGCCCCCGCGCGCGTCGTCGAGCAGCCCGGCCCGCGTCAGCCGGGTCACAAGACCGTCGACATGGCCGTCGGGCAGGCGCATCCTCCGGCCCTCCGCGCGCAGCAGCTCCAGCCCTCGGGTGCCGTTGAGCAGGTCGAGGAAGCTGCCCGTGGCCGTGTCCATCGGGCCGAGCGTCATCGCGTGCGCCGGAGTCATCCCGAACTGCACGGTATTGAGATCGCGCCAGCCCCGCCTGAGCGCCGGTTTCACCATCGGATGCATGACAGGCCCCCGTAGTCATGGTTCGTCCCCGTAAGCCGGAGTCGTCGCGCGAGTGCAAAGGTAGTCACCCGCGTGCAACAGGCACTCGCTCGCGGCTGCCCCGGCGAGAGCCAGCATGCCCGGATGCGCGGTCCGGCGCCGAAAGTTGTCCACAGGCCCAGGGATTCTTCGTACAAATCAAACGCATGGTGGGGTCTAGGCGCCGAACCGTACCGGAGTCGGGACTTCCCCCGTGTGCAGCGGGTAACGTCGGGGCGTGTCCGTCGACCCACTGCACCGCGCCGGAACGCCACAGCGCCGCACGACGAGCCCGCCGCCGAACGGTTCGGGGGCGAGCGCGATCGAGGTGCGCAGAAGTCCCCGGCGCCGCAGGACGGTCTCCGCGTACCGCGAGGGTGATCGGACCGTCGTGCTCATCCCCGCCCGGATGTCCGAGGCGGAGGAGCAGCGCTGGGTGAGCGTCATGCTCGACAAGCTGGCCGCCCAGGAGAGCAAGCGGGTTCTCGGCGACACCGAGCTGGCGGAGCGCGCTGAGCGGCTCTCCGCCCAGTACTTCGACGGCCGCGCCCGGCCCAGCTCGGTCCGCTGGGTCACCAACCAGAACACGCGCTGGGGCTCGTGCACCCCCTCCGAGGGCAGCATCCGTCTGTCGCACCGGCTGCAGGGCATGCCCGAGTACGTCGTCGACTACGTCCTGCTGCACGAGCTCGCGCATCTGCTCGTGCCCGGTCACGGGCCCCGGTTCTGGCGGCTGCTGGAGGCGTACCCGCGGACCGAGCGGGCCCGGGGTTACCTCGAAGGAGTGGTCGCCGCCGATCGGCTGCCGCATCTGCCCGGCGCACGCGGAGAGTGACCGCTCCCCGACCTTCAGGTACCGCGGGGCGCTGGTTCTGTACCGGCTCTGTACCGACTTCGTCCGGTGTCCGAGTTTGCCGTTAGCCTGACGCGACGCACTCATATTCGGGATGGGGGACGGTCGTTACGCATGGCCAGGGAATTCCAACGCGGCCACAAGGCCAGGATCAGTGACCTCACCGCGGGCACGGATCTGTACGTAGGTGTGCAGATCTCCGGTCCCGGTCTGACCTTCGACATCAGCTGCTTCGGCCTCGACGCCGATGAACGGCTCTCGGACGACCGTTACTTCGTCTTCTTCAACCAGCCGAAGACCCCCGAGGAGTCCGTCCAGCTCCTGGGTGCCCAGGCCGGTGACACGGAGTCCTTCCGGGTCACGCTGGAGCGGATCCCGCCGCAGATCCAGAAGCTGTCGTTCACCGCGACGATCGACGGCGCCGGGCAGATGTCGCAGATCAGTCCCGGATACATCCGCATCGTGGCCGGTGGCGAGGAAGTCGCCCGGTACGCGTTCAGCGGCTCGGAGTTCAGCACCGAACGGGCCGTCATGCTGGGCGACTTCTACCTGAAGGACGTCTGGCGGTTCGCCGCGGTCGGACAGGGCTTCGACGGCGGCCTGGACGCGCTGCTGAAGAACTTCGGCGGCGAGGTCATGGAGGAGGAGACTCCCGCCCCGGCCCCGCAGCAGCCGCAGTCCGGCGCGGCCCCCGGTTTCGCGCCCCCGGCGCAGGCCGCCGCACCGCCGTCCTTCGGCGCCCCGGCAGCACCGGCGCCCGCTCCGGCACCGGCCCCCGCGCCCGCTCCGGCCCCCGCGCCGCAGCCCGCAGCCCAGGGCTTCGCGCCCCCGCCGGGAGCCACGCCGCCACCGCCCCCGGCCCCGTCGGTGCACGCCCAGCCGACGATCATCGCCCCCATGACGCCGCCCAGCGGCACCCAGGTGCCGCCGCCGGCCCCGGCCCCCGCGCCCTACGGCCAGCCCGCTCAGCCGCAGCAGCCGTACGGCCAGCCGCCGAGCGCACCGCTGCCCCCGGGCTACAGCCAGCCCCAGGCACCGCAGGCTCCCCAGGGGTACGGCCAGCCGACGCCGCCCCCCGGCTACGGCCAGCAGTCGGCGTACGGGCAGGTCCCGGGCCAGCCCGCCCCCTACGGCGCTCCCCAGGGTGCTCCGGCGGCGCCCGGTGTGGCCGCCGCGCTGGAGCAGTTCAGGGAGACACCCACCGGGCAGCGCTGGACGCAGCAGAACAAGAAGATGGTCCGCGTAGACCTCGGCATCGGCGGGCAGCCGGTGCTGGCCCGGCAGGGCAGCATGGTGCTCTACCAGGGCAAGGTCGACTTCAGCTACAAGGGCGCCGGGTTCGCGGGCCGTATCGCGGGCAACGCCACCGGCCAGGAGTTGCAGCTGATGCGCTGCACCGGCCAGGGTCAGGTGTTCCTCGCCGAGAACTCCACGATGCTGCACCCCATCGAGCTCCAGGGCGACGGGGTCTGCGTCTCCGCCGAGAACGTCCTCGCCTTCGACGAGGGCCTCCAGTACGAGGTCCGCCGTATCGAGGGGCACGGCATCCCCGGCGGCGCGCTGTTCACGATGCAGTTCACCGGCACCGGCACGATCGTCCTCAAGACGCACGGCACGCCCCTCGTCCTGCCGGTCACGCCGACCACCTTCGCCGACTGCAACGCCGTGGTCGCCTGGTCGGCCGCCGCCCAGGTGGTCGTCTCCAGCCAGGTCCGCATGCGGCGCAACGCCTACCCCGGTGACACCGGAGAGAGTGTCAATCTCCAGTTCCGGGCCGCTCCCGGCAACTTCGTCGTCGTCCAGCCGTACGAGATCTGAGGGAGAGCCCGTCATGAACCAGCCGCTCGCGGGCTACGCTCCCGCACCCGTCACCGCCCGCATGGAGAACCACGGCAACCACATGGTGAAGGTCGCCATGCAGACCGGGAACGACCTCCTCGCGCGCGTGGGGTCGATGGTCGCCTACGAGGGCTTCGTCCAGTACGAGCCCAACCCGCCGGCCGTGCGCCAGATCGCCAAGGACTGGATGACCGGCGAGGGCGCGCCCCTGATGAAGTGCTCCGGCGACGGACTGCTCTACCTCGCCGACTACGGCGCGAACGTCGTCGTCATCAACCTCAACGGCGATGGGATCTCCGTCAACGCCACCAACCTGCTCGCCTTCGACGCGCATCTGACGTGGGGCGTGGAGCGCGTGAAGGGCCTGGCGAAGTTCGCCGGACAGGGCCTGTGGAACACCAGGATCTCCGGGCAGGGCTGGGTCGCGCTGACCTCCCGGGGCAAGCCGATCGTCGTCGACTGCGGCGGCGGCGAGAACGAGACGTACGTCGACCCGGACGCGCTCGTCGCCTGGTCCCCGAACCTCAAGGTGAAGGGCAAGCGCAGCTTCAAGGCACAGTCGCTGATCGGCCGGGGCAGCGGCGAGGCCTACCAGATGGCCTTCTCCGGCCAGGGCATCGTCGTCGTCCAGCCCAGCGAGGACAGCACCGACCGCCTCCGAGTCCGGGGCTGAGGGGGAGCACCACACCATGCAGAGCCCGCTTTTCGCCCACAACGACCAGCAGACCCAGGAGCGCTGGAGCCTGCAGAACAAGCAGATGCTCCGGCTCACCCTGGAGGGCCACGACGACATCCTCGCCCGCAAGGGCACCATGGTCGCCTACCAGGGCCTGATCGAGTTCGACGCCGAGTACCAGAGCAACGACCAGGGACGCTCGCGTGCCCACACCGGCGAGGGCCTGGACCTGATGCGCTGCCACGGGCAGGGCACGGTCTACCTCGCCAACCTCAAGCAGCACATCCACATGGTGGATGTGGAGCAGGACGGGCTCACCGTCGACAGCAGCTATGTGCTGGCGATGGACTCCTCGCTGCACCACGAGGTCATCGCCGTGGACAGCCTGTACGGCATCTCCGGCTCGGGTAGGTACCAGCTCAACATCACCGGCCGCGGCAAGGTCGCCCTCATGACCTCCGGGATGCCGCTGATGATGCAGGTCACCCCGGACAAGTACGTCAACTGCGACGCCGACGCGATCGTCGCCTGGTCCACCAGCCTGCGCGTCCAGATGCAGGCCCAGACGCACTCCTCCGGGGTGTGGCGGCGCCGCGGCAACACCGGTGAGGGCTGGGAGCTCAGCTTCATGGGCAGCGGCTACGCGCTCGTGCAGCCCAGCGAACTCCTGCCGCCGCAGAACGCCCAGATCGGCTCGGGCCTCGCCGCGCAGTACGGCATGGGCCAGCAGGGCGCCCGCGGCCAGAACCAGGGCAACGTCTGGAGCTGAGCCCGAGTAAGGGGTGACCGCAACGGCGGTCACCCCTTACCGCTTCAGAGACCGGCGCGGGTTGCTTCGAGCAGCCGTACGACGGAGGCGTCCGCTACGTCCGCCACCTCGTCGTAGGCGAACCAGCGCAGGTCGAGCGACTCGTCGCTGATCGCTTCCACGGCTCCGCTCGGGGCTATGGCGGCGTACTGCACGTCCAGGTGCCAGGCACAGGGCGTCAAGTGCCGGTCCAGGCGGACCGGGGTGCTCCGCAGCAGGCGCAGTGAGGGGATGCCCGACTCTTCCGTGGCCTCCCGGAGCGCGGCGCCCGCGAGTGTGTCGTCGCCCCGTTCGCAGTGACCGCCCATCTGGAGCCACATACGCAGCTTCTTGTGGAGCGTGAGCAGGACGCGATCACGCTCGGGGTCGATCACCAGGGCGCTTGCCGTGATGTGCCCGTCCTTGCAGTCCTTCCACATTCCGTTGGGATGACCGTCCAGATGGCCCAGGTAGACCTGACGCAGATCCAGCTGGTCCTCGTAGGCCTTCAGTACCTGGACCGCGTCGCCGTGCAGAGTCACTCGGAGTCGTCGTCCTTATCCGGCTTCCCGGCGGAGCCGTCCGCCGCCTCGCCGAGCATCTTGTCGAGCTCGGAGAAGTCCAGCTGCTCCCGGTGGACGAAGCCGTCCGGGTCGTCCAGGTCGGTCGCCGTCGGCAGCATGTCCGGGTGGGACCACAGGGCGTCGCGGCCGTCGACTCCGCGCGCGTCCGTCAGCGAGGCCCACAGACGCGAGGCGTCGCGCAGCCGGCGCGGGCGCAGCTCCAGACCGATCAGCGTGGCGAACGTCTGCTCGGCCGGACCGCCCGAGGCGCGGCGGCGGCGCAGGGTCTCGCGCAGCGCGTCCGCGGAGGACAGGCGCGGCTTCGCGGCCGCGTGCACCACCGCGTCCACCCAGCCCTCGACCAGCGCCAGAGCCGTCTCCAGACGGGCCAGGGCGGCCTTCTGCTCGGGCGTGTCCTCCGGCTGGAACATGCCCTGCTGAAGGGCGTCCTGCAGCTGCTCGGGGTTCTGCGGGTCGAACTGGCCGACCACGTCCTCCAGCTTGGCGGTGTCGACCTTGATCCCGCGCGCGTAGCCGTCGACGGCGCCGAACAGATGCGAGCGCAGCCATGGGACGTGGGCGAACAGGCGCTGGTGGGCGGCCTCGCGCAGGGCGAGATACAGCCGCACCTCCTCCTTGGACACGCCGAGGTCCTTGCCGAACGCCTCGATGTTCACCGGCAGCAGGGCGGCCTTGCCGGCCGGGCCGAGCGGCAGGCCGATGTCGGTGGAGCCGACGACCTCGCCCGCGAGCACGCCGACGGCCTGCCCGATCTGCGTGCCGAACATGGCGCCGCCCATGGAGCGCATCATGCCGATCAGCGGACCGGCCATGGCCTGCATCTCCTCCGGCAGGACATCGCCCATGGCGGTGCCGACACGCTCGGCGACCGGGTCCACGAGCTCCTTCCAGGCCGGCAGCGTCGCCTCGACCCACTCCGCGCGGGACCAGGCCACCGCGGAGCCGGCTCCGGACGGCAGCGATGTCGCGTCGTCGAGCCACAGGTCGGCCAGGCGGACGGCCTCCTCGACGGCGGTGCGCTCGGCGGGGCCGACGCTCGCGTCCTTGGTGCCGTCCGACGTGCCCTGGGAGACCGTCTGGCGGGCGATCTGCTTGGCCATGTCCCAGTTCACCGGACCGCCCTCGTACGAGAGCATCTGGCCGAGCTGCTGGAATGCGGCGCCCAGGTCGGTGGGGTTCAGCGAACCGAACATGGCGGCGAACGGATTGTCCGCACCGGGGCCGCCAAAGCCCCCGGCACCGGGCAGGCCGCCGAAACCGAACGGGTTGGCAGGTCCCTGACCACCACCGCTCTCCTGGTCCTTCTTCTTGCCCTCGTCGCCGTCGTCCGGCTCCTCCGGCGGAAGGCCGAATCCGAATGGGGTGTCACTCACGGGATTCCTCGGCTGGTAAGGCCGCCGGTTTCGCTCCGACGGCGCGACTGCCCGATAACACCACCCAGCGTAGACACCACGGGCGGTTAGGGCCTCGGTGCTTCGCCGACTCTCGGCCTGCGGCAGGATGGATGCCACCTGGTACGTACGCGTCACTCGCGTATCTACTGAAGACAACCGCTGGAGACGCCCGGTGAGTTCCCCTGATCCGCAGGTTCGCGCAGCGCGAAACCAGTCAACCAGTCCCGCCGCGCGCGGGCCCGTCGTGGCGGTCACCGGTGCCGCGTCCGGCGTCGGAGCGCTGCTCACCGAGCGGCTCGCCGCGTCCGAGGAGATCAAGCAGGTCATCGCCATCGACGAGCGGCGTGGCGAGTGCGCGGGTGCCCAGTGGCACATCCTGGACGTGCGGGACCCCGCCATCGCGGACAAGCTCCGAGGGGCGGACGTCGTCGTCCATCTCGCGCTCGATCTGGATCTGGAGACCGACGGTGCCGCCCGGACGGCGTACAACGTCCGGGGGACGCAGACCGTGCTGACGGCCGCGGCGGCCGCCGGGGTGCACCGGGTCGTTCTCTGTACGTCCTCGATGGTCTACGGCGCGCTTCCCGACAACGAGCTGCCGCTGTCGGAGGACGCGGAGCTGCGGGCGACCGCTGAGGCGACCGGGGTCGGGGATCTGCTGGAGATCGAGCGGCTCGCCCGGCGGGCGCCTCGGGCGCACCCGGGACTCAATGTGACCGTGGTGCGGCCCGCCGTGCTCGTAGGAGGCACCGACACCGCGCTGACCAGGTATTTCGAGTCGCCGAGGCTGTTGGTCGTCGCCGGCTCGCGGCCTGCCTGGCAGTTCTGTCACGTCGAGGATCTGTGCAGTGCTCTGGAGTACGCCGTCCTGGAGAAGGTCGACGGGGAGCTTGCCGTCGGGTGCGACGGGTGGCTGGAGCAGGAGGAGGTCGAGGAGCTCAGCGGGATCCGTCGGATGGAGCTGCCGTCCGCGGTCGCCCTGGGGGCGGCGGCTCGGCTGCACCGGATCGGGCTGACGCCTTCGCCGGCCGGGGATCTCGCTTACACGATGTATCCCTGGGTGGTGAGCGGGAGCCGGCTGCATGACGCGGGGTGGCGGCCGCAGTGGACGAACGAGGAGGTGCTGGCCGAGTTGCTGGAGGAGGTGACCGGGCGGCACACGGTGGCCGGGCGGCGGCTCGGGAGGAAGGACGCGACGGCTGCGGGTGCGGCCGGGGCGACGGTGGCGCTGCTGGGCGCGGCCGCGGTGGTGCGGCGGGCGCGGAAGGCTCGGCGGCGGATCTGATCGGGCGGGTCCGGTGCCGGGCCGCACCGTCTGTAGGAGGCTCCAAAGCCGCACGCGTGTGTGCCGGGTGATTTCGGTATTCCCCGGGTTCCTCCGGGTGGGGCACGATGGGGCCATGGCACCCATGAACGACCATCCCGGTGAGCAGGCCGGGCAGGATCCCATCAAGTTGATCTCCGTCCGGGAGACCGCCCTCTCTCTTGACGAGGTGTTCCGGGCTGTCGGGGACGACGCCGCCGGCGGGACCGCCCTGTTCGTCGGGACCGTGCGCAACCACGACGGGGGTGCCGATGTCGACGAGCTCGGGTACTCCTGTCATCCCAGTGCCGAGAGCGAGATGCGGCGGATCGCCGAGAAGGTTGCCGCCGAGTACCCGGTGCGGGCCCTCGCCGCCGTGCATCGGATCGGGGACCTCCAGGTGGGGGATCTCGCCGTCGTCGTCGCCGTCTCCTGTCCGCATCGCGGTGAGGCCTTCGAGGCCTGCCGGAAGCTGATCGACGATCTCAAGCACGAAGTGCCCATCTGGAAGCACCAGAGGTTCTCCGACGGCACCGAGGAGTGGGTCGGCGCCTGTTGACCGACGCCCACCCCCCTCCGGTTGCGTAACCGCACCCCTGCCCCGAGCGTTGTCAGTGCGGATGGTTAATCTGCTGATCAGTCAGTTGCGGTCGCTCATTGGGGTTGGGAGGACGGCATGGCGGCGCTCGCCTGGTTGCTGATTCCGCTTGTCGCTGCGATCGGCGCCGGTCTGTGGGGCAGTTGGGCCAACCGGACCCGAAAGGTCCGTAGCGACGGTCCCGAGCTGGACGGATATGCCCGGTTCCGCGCTGCCATGGAGAAGACGCGGCCCTGACGGGACGCTGACAGGGGCGTCCCGTACTGTCGAGGCATGCCACGCCGCACCGCGACGATGCTCGCCTCCACTCTGATGCTGATCGCGCTTCTGTGCGCGGGAGTGTTCATCCCCGTGCCGTATTCGGAGATGTCCCCGGGGCCGACGGTGAACACGCTCGGGGACCACGGCGGCGAGCCGGTGCTGCAGATCTCGGGACGCAAGACGTACGCCACCAGCGGGCATCTGAACATGACCACGGTCCGGGTCACCAGCGCCGACTACAAGATGAACCTCGTCGAGGCCGTCTACGGCTGGCTCGCGCACGACAACAAGATCGTGCCGCACGAGACGCTCTACCCGGACGGCAAGACGGAGGAGGAGTCCACCCAGGAGAACGCCGAGGAGTTCAGCCAGTCCCAGGAGAGCGCGAAGGTCGCCGCCCTGGAGGCGCTGGACATCCCCGTGCGGTCCTGGGTGATCGTCTCCACCGTCGTCAAGGACTCCCCGGCCGAGGGCAAGCTGCACGCCGGCGATGTGATCAAGGCGGTCGACGGCAAGGCCGTCAAGGAGCCCGCCGACGTCGCCGAACTGGTCACCCAGCACAAGCCTGGCGAGGACGTCGACTTCACGATCGTGCCCGCCAAGGAACAGGCCGCGGCCGAGAAGGAGCAGCGGGCCCCGGCCAAGACGCAGAACGTCACGATCACCACGGCAACGTCCGAGGACGACGGCGAGAAGCGCGCCATCGTCGGGATCTCCGCAGGGACGGACCAGACCTTCCCGTTCACCATCGACATCAAGCTCGCCGACGTGGGCGGGCCGAGCGCGGGTCTGATGTTCGCGCTCGGCATCTACGACAAGCTCACCCCGGGCAGCCTGACCGGCGGCTCCTTCGTGGCGGGCACCGGCACCATCGACGACGACGGCAAGGTCGGCCCCATCGGCGGCATCGAGATGAAGACGGTCGGCGCCCGCGACAGGGGCGCCCAGTACTTCCTCACGCCCGCCGACAACTGCGCGGCCGCCGCCAAGGACACCCCCGAGGGGCTCACCCTCGTCAAGGTCCGCACCATGGACGACGCGCTCGCCGCCCTGAAGGACATCCGCGCCGGCGACACCGCCGACCTGCCGAAGTGCAAGGCGAGCCAGGCCTAGTCCTCGAACGTCGCCGCCAGCGCCTCCGCCAGACCCGGGACCAGGTCCTTGCCCGTCAGGACGTCGGTCGGGGTGTCCTTCTCGCGCAGCCGCAGGGCCGACTCCCGGGTGCCGTCGCGCAGCACGGCGACGGTCATCCGGACCTCCTGCCGCTCCGGGTGCCCCGCCACCCACTTCGTCAGCGCGGCCTCGTCGAGATCCTTCGGAACCTGCGCCTCCGCGGACGGCGGCAGCATCAGCCGCTCCACGGTGAGCGCGCAGCCGGTCACCGCGTCGGGCCAGGCGATGGTGCCGAGGAACTCATCGAGCGGCTTGCCCGTTGGCACTTCGTCCTGCTCGATGGGGGTCAGGCCGGAGGTCTCCTGCTCGTCCTCCAGGCCGAGCTGGGCGGCGAGGCCGGGTTCCTGGGCCCGCAGCCGTGCGGTGTCTACGAGGGCGAACAGACGGGCGGGCTGGTCCCAGCCGAGGCCGGAGGCGTACTCGTCGATCTCGAGTACGGCCCGGGTGAGCGGGCTCGCCGCCATGGGAGTGTTGGACATGGTCACAATCCTGCCTCGTTCCCGGCCGGAATCGGGAACCGAGTAAAGCGTGAGTAAGTTGCATAGGTGTGGGCCTACGATCACGAGGCCCCCCGGAGGGCCCGAAAAGTCGCGGGCCTGACGGATCGACAGCGAACTTCGAGGTGCGTACCTTGGCTTTCCAGATGCCGGACCGCGGCGGAGGCCCCACGGGGCCGCGGATCAGAGTGGGCCGCCCGTCCCGGCGTGTCCGGACCCTGCTCATGACGCTGGGCGTCCTTGCCGTACTCGGCATGGCGTTCACCATGTTCGCGGGCTTCTGGACGGACTGGCTGTGGTACCGGTCGGTGAACTATTCGTCCGTCTTCACGACCACCCTGTGGACGAAGATCGGTCTCTTCTTCGTCTTCGGCCTGCTGATGGCCCTGTCGGTCGGCTTCAACATCTGGCTGGCACACCGGCTGCGCCCACCGCTGAGCGCCATGTCGATGGAGCAGCAGAGCCTCGACCGCTACCGCATGGGCATCGCGCCGTACAAGAAGTGGCTGCTGCTCGCGATCACCGCGCTGGTGGGTCTGATCGCGGGTGCTTCCGCGTCCGGTCAGTGGCGGACCTGGCTGATGTGGGTCAATGGCGTGTCCTTCGGCCAGAAGGACCCGCAGTTCCATCTGGACGTCAAGTTCTACGCCTTCGACCTGCCCTGGTACCGGTTCCTGCTCGGCTTCGGCTTCGCCGCCGCGATCCTGTCCCTGATCGCCGCCGCGCTCACCCACTACCTGTACGGCGGGCTGCGCATCACCAGCCCCGGCGCGCGTGCCACCGCGGCGGCCACCGGGCATCTGTCGGTGCTGCTCGGCATCTTCGTCGCGCTGAAGGCGGTCGCCTACTGGCTCGACCGGTACGGCCTGGCCGTGAAGTCCAGCGACTTCAAGGCCACCGACAACTGGACCGGCCTGAGGTATGTCGACGCCAACGCCTATCTGCCGGCGAAGACGATCCTGTTCTGCATCGCGGTCATCTGCGCCCTGCTGTTCTTCGCCACCCTGTGGCGGCGCACCTGGCAGCTGCCCGTCATCGGCTTCGGTCTGATGGTGCTCTCGGCGATCCTCATCGGCGGTCTGTACCCCGCGATCGTCCAGAAGTTCCAGGTCCAGCCGAACGAGCAGGCCAAGGAAGCGCCGTACGTCGAGAAGAACCTCAAGGCGACGCGTGAGGCGTACGGCATCGACGACGCCAAGGTCACCGAGTACTCGGGCCAGAGCAGCACCGACGACAAGACCAAGCTGCGCGACGACGTCGACAACACGGCGAGCATCCGCATCATGGACCCGAACGTGGTCTCGCCGACCTTCCAGCAGCTCCAGCAGATCAGGAACTACTACGGGTTCCCGACCAACCTGGACGTCGACCGGTACAGCAAGGACGGCAAGGACCAGGACACGGTCATCGGTCTGCGTGAGCTGAACCTCAACGGCATTCCGAAGAACAACTGGATCAACGACCACTTCCGCTACACCCACGGTTACGGCGCGGTCGCCGCCGAGGGAACCAGCGCCGACTCCCAGGGCCGCCCGGTCTTCACGGAGTCCGACCTGCCGTCCAAGGGCGACCTCGGCAAGTACCAGCAGCGCATCTACTACGGCGAGAAGACCTCGACGTACTCGATCGTCGGCGGTCCCCAGAAGGAGATCGACTACTCCGACGACACCGGTGAGAAGACCTACAGCTACGAGGGCAAGAGCGGGGTCAACCTCTCCAACCCGATAAACCGCGCGGCGTACGCGGTGGCGTTCAGCGAGCCGCAGATCCTGTACTCCGGGGCGATCGGCGAGGGTTCGCGGATCCTCTACAACCGCACGCCCAAGGAGCGCGTCGAGGCGGTCGCGCCCTGGCTGACCATCGACGGTGACGCCTACCCGGCGGTCGTGGACGGCAAGATCCAGTGGATCGTGGACGCCTACACGACCACCAACGGCTATCCGTACGCCTCGCGTACGACCCTCGGTGACACGACGGCCGACTCGCTGACGGCGACCAACAACTCCCGCGCGGTGGTGGCCCAGCAGAACCAGGTCAACTACATCCGCAACTCGGTGAAGGCGACCGTCGACGCGTACAGCGGTGAGGTCAAGCTCTACCAGTGGGACACCCAGGACCCGGTCCTGAAGACCTGGATGAAGGCGTTCCCGAACACAGTGGAGCCCAGGAGCGACATCTCCGCGTCGCTGATGGCCCATCTGCGCTACCCGCAGGACCTGTTCAAGGTCCAGCGCGAGCTGCTCAGCCGCTACCACGTGGAGGACGCGACGACGTTCCTCAGCGGCAGCGAGGTGTGGCAGGTGCCGGACGACCCGACCAACAAGTCGGGCAACGCGGTGCCGCCGTACTACCTGAGCATGAAGATGCCGGACCAGAAGTCCCAGGCGTTCTCGCTGACGACGACGTTCACACCGAACGGCCGTGACAACCTCAGTGCGTTCATGGCGGTCGACGCGGAAGCCGGCACCAGTGACTACGGCAAGATCAGAATCCTGAAACTGCCGACGAACACCACCGTCAACGGACCCAAACAGGTCCAGAGCCAGTTCAACTCCGAACAGGACATCGCCGAGACGATCAGCCTCCTCAGCAGAGGCGACTCGAACGTCGAGTACGGCAACCTGCTCGCGGTGCCACTGGACGGCGGTCTGCTCTACGTCGAACCCGTCTATGTCCGCGGTGGCGGCCTCAAGTACCCGCTGCTGCGCAAGGTGTTGGTGACCTACGGAGGCAGTACGGCCTTCGAGGACACCCTCGACCAGGCTCTCAACAAGGTCTTCGGAGCGGAGGGTTCGACCCCCGAGCCACCGGAGGACCCCGGCGGTGACACCCCCGAGCCCACGCCACCGCCGACGACCGAGAACCCCACGGTCCAGGAGGCGCTGAACGACGCCCAGAAGGCCTTCGAGGACGGACAGCAGGCGCTGAAGGACGGCGACTGGGAGGCGTACGGCAAGGCGCAGAAGGCCCTGGAGGAGGCGCTGCGGCGGGCCGAGCAGGCCCAGTCCGGCGAGTCCGGTGACGGGGCGAGTCCCAGCCCGAGCCCCAGTCCTGACAGCAGCTGATCAAGAGCCCGTCTCGCGCCGTGATAGTGTTCAAACACAACGGCGCGGGGTGGAGCAGCTCGGTAGCTCGCTGGGCTCATAACCCAGAGGTCGCAGGTTCAAATCCTGTCCCCGCTACTGAAAGCGAAGGCCCGGATCCTCACAGGGATCCGGGCCTTCGTGATGTGCGAACGCATGTGCCGAGGGGCGGTACGGCCGTGCCGCTGTGGGGAGTTGGCAGAACTGTGTTTGACTTGTCTCTCTGTGGGCATGTCGACAAAACGCTGAAGTGACCTCACTGGCTGCGGTATACCAGGTGTACCCAGGTTGCAGGTGGTGCGACGATGGACGTTATGGGGGACAAGGCAACTCTGTTGGAGACAGGGCGTTTTGTGCAGTCTTCCGACCGGGACGAAGCCGGTGAGGCTGCCGAGGAGCTGCGCCTGCGGCTCGCCGCCGAGGCCGGCGATGTCGAGGCGATGAGCGTCTTCGGCTCGCTGCTGCTGCGCCGCGGTGATCTCGACGGAGCCGAGCCCCAGTTGCGTGCCGCCACCGCCGCGGGGGACCGTGCCGCCGCGAACAATCTGGGAGTCCTCCTTCATCAGCGTGGGTACGCCGACGAGGCGGCGGGCTGGTGGCGCATCGCCGCCGTCGCCGGATCGGCCGCGGCCGCGCACGCGTTGGGACGTCATCACCGCGAGCGCGGGGACGAGCCGGCCGCCGAGTACTGGCTGCGGCAGTCCGCCGAGCAGGGGCATGCGCTGGGCGCGTACGCGCTCGCCGATCTGCTGGAGCACCGCGGGGACTCCGGGGCCGAGCAGTGGATGCGGGCCGCCGCCGAGCGGGGGCACCGGGAGGCCGCGTACCGGCTGGCGCGAGCGCTGGACCGGCGGGGCGCGGGGGAGGCCGATGGTGACAACGGTGTCGATGCCGGTGCTGACGAGGACGCGTCCGCCGCGGAGGAGGCCGAGCAGTGGTACCGGCAGGCCGCCGCGCGCGGGCACCGGCGGGCCGCGCTGCATCTCGGGGCGATCCTTGAGCGGCGCGGTGAGCTCAAGGAGGCCGGGCGCTGGTATCTGACGTCCGCCAAGGACGGCGAGGCGCGGGCCGCCTGTGCGCTCGGGTTCCTGCTGCGGGACGCGGGAGACACCGAGAGCGCCGCCGTGTGGTGGCTGCGGGCCGCGCAGGAGGGGGACGGGAACGCCGCGAACGCGCTGGGCGCGCTGCATGCCGAGCGGGGCGAGACCCAGACCGCCGAGCGCTGGTACCGGGCCGCGATGGACGCCGGTGATGTGAACGGCGCCTACAACCTCGGGCTGCTCTGCGCCGAACAGGGACGGACCGCGCAGGCGGAGCAGTGGTACCGGCGTGCGGCGTACGCCGGGCACCGGGAGGCGGCCAACGCGCTCGCGATTCTGCTGCTCCAGGGCGGCGACACCGCCGGCGCCGAGCCGTGGTTCTCCAAGGCGGCGGAGGCGGGGAGTGTGGATGCCGCCTTCAACCTGGGGATTCTGTTCGCCGGGCGGGGCGAGGACGGCGTCGCCCTGCGGTGGTACGAGCGGGCGGCGGCCGCCGGTCATACGGAGGCCGCGCTTCAGGTCGGTATCGCTCGGTTGCGGGACGGCGACGAAGGCGGGGCCGAGCGGCATCTTCGGTGCGCCGCGGGGGGCGGCAGCGCGGAGGCCGCGTACCGGCTGGCCACCGTGCTCGACGCCCGGCGGCCGCCGACGCCCGCGCATGAGCTCGGGGAGTCCGTGCACGAGAAGAGCGAGTGCGAGGAGTGGTACGAGCGGGCGGCCGGGCAGGGGCACCGCCGGGCGCAGGTGCGGGTGGGGATGCTCGCCGCCGCGCGGGGCGATGTCGTGGAGGCGGCCCGGTGGTACCGCGAGGCCGCGGAGGCCGGGTCGCGCAATGGCGCCTTCAATCTCGGGCTGCTGCTCGCTCGGGAGGGGAGTGAGCCTGAGGCGGCGGTGTGGTGGACCCGGGCCGCCGATGCCGGGCACGGTCGGGCGGCGCTGCGGCTGGCCCTGGTCTACGCGCGTCGCGGGGAGCTGGCGGAGGGGCAGCGATGGGCCGACCGGGCCGTGGCGCTGGGGCCGGGGGAGGTTGCGGAGCGCGCGGCACGGTTGCGGGACGCGCTACGAGAGGAGCTGTCGGCGTGACGCCGTTGAGCGATTTGCTTCTGTCCGCGTCCTTGACGTAACGTTGCATTCATCGACGCGGGGTGGAGCAGCTCGGTAGCTCGCTGGGCTCATAACCCAGAGGTCGCAGGTTCAAATCCTGTCCCCGCTACTGAAGGCCGAGGGCCGGAATCCGAAAGGGTTCCGGCCCTCGGTGTTTTCAACCGCGGTGGCCCACCGCCTCCTCGTACAGGGCGCCTGTCACCGTCTTCGACTCGGGAAGCGCTGAACCCGTCGTCGCGCCCGCGCTTTGGCCGCCGACTGCAGACGCGCTGTCGTGCCCGCGCGGATCTCCCAGTCCATACGGAGGGGCGGAGTTGAGCTCAGGACTTCCTTGTCCGTCTTCAGCAGCTTCGCCAAATACGTGACAAAGGTCTCATCCGCCTTGTAGTCCGACGCGAAGTACGAATTCAGCGTCCGGATGTACGCCCTCAGCAGCGCCACCCCGGCATCCACGTCCTCCTGCAGCAGCACCCGGCCGTACAGCATGCCGCCCAGCGGCTCGCCCCTCGGCTGGCCGCCCAGGAACGCGTACCCGGGTGTGCCGTCCACCCTGCGCCACACCGGGTCCAGCAGCCACGCCGAGTCCACGCCGCCGCCCTTGTCGAGGTCGACCTGGAGCGGTGCCACGTACTCCGCGCTCAGGGTGCCCGTCGCGATCGTCAGGCTCCGCCGTTCCGCCGGCGGCCGGGCCGGCGGGGCGCCCGGCCGGCAGCGGGCCGGTGCCCGGTTCGGGGAGCGGTCCCTGGGGTCGGTCCACGATGAGGATCCGCAGCCCTCGACCGGGCTGGTCGTCCGGCCTCCGACGTCCGCCCCGGGCGCCGCATCCCCTGCGTACGGCGAGGAACAGGCCGCCACCGCGAGCAGCGCGAGTACGGCGCCGTAGACCCGCATGTTCACGACTGGCCCCTTCCTCGGTCCCTCGGTGCCCAGGGGGTGAGCAGACGGCCCGCCAGGCGGACCGGCTCGGAGAAGGCCACGCCCATGGCCGCCACGCACACGATGCCCACGAACATCACGTCGTTCTGGAACAGCGCGCGGAAATCTCCAGGCGGCCCGTGCCGGGGCGGAGCAGGCCCGCGGCGATGCGCAGGAGCGTCGACTTGCCGCAGCCCGACGGGCCTACCAGGCAGACGAACTCGCCGCGGGCGATGGTCAGATCGAGGGGGCCAGGGGCTGCGACCGCCCCCGGGCCTCTGCCGAAACGTGCGGGTCAGGTCGTGTACGCGGACTTTCGGATACGGCTCTCCCACTGCTGTCTCCCCGCGGAGTGCGGAACGGACTGGTGGGTGCCGCCAGCGATATGACGGCCAGTCAGATACCGGAAGGTCGCGTACCCGGGCGGCAAAAAGCCCCGGCACCGATCACTCGGTGCCGGGGCTCCTCGCGGGCGTCTGGTTACGCGGCCGCCGCGCAGTTCGGGCAGAGGCCGCGGTAGGTCACCTCGACGTCGGAGACCGTGAAGCCGAAGCGCTCCGAGGAGGGGAGGTCGGCGAGCGGGTTGCCGGTCGGGTGGACGTCCCGGATCGCGCCGCACCGGGCACACACCAGGTGGTGGTGCGGACGGTGCGCGTTCGGGTCGTACCGCTTGGCGCGCTTGTCGGTGGCGACCTCAAGCACCTCGCCGAGGGTGACCAGCTCGCCCAGCGTGTTGTAGACGGTCGCGCGGGAGATCTCGGGCAGCTTGGCGACAGCCCTGGCGTGGACCTCGTCGGCCGTCAGGTGGACGTGTTCGCCGTCGAGGACCTCGGCCACGACACGCCGCTGCGCGGTCATCCGCCATCCACGTCCGCGCAGCCGTTCCAGAAGGTCGCTCATGGCCAACAGCCTAACAGCAAGGGGACCA
Source organism: Streptomyces sp. P17 (assembly GCF_032436805.1). Taxonomy (NCBI): domain Bacteria; kingdom Bacillati; phylum Actinomycetota; class Actinomycetes; order Kitasatosporales; family Streptomycetaceae; genus Streptomyces; species Streptomyces sp. P17. Next base: position 48,283 of record NZ_JAVRBF010000012.1, read on the forward strand.
GATCCCGAATGGATGTGACTTTGGAACTTTATTTGACTTAGACATTGTCCATTGTAGGATCGGGAACGGCTTTAGCCAAGGGACAGGTACGGCAAGGAATGGCGCAGGAGGCACACGTGACACAGGGACCGCTCACTACGGAGGCCGGCGCACCGGTGGCCGACAACCAGAACAGCGAGACCGCGGGCGTCGGTGGCCCCGTGCTCGTGCAGGACCAGCTCCTTCTGGAGAAGCTGGCCCACTTCAACCGTGAGCGCATCCCGGAGCGTGTGGTGCACGCCCGCGGCGCGGGTGCGTACGGCACCTTCACGGTGACCGCCGATGTGACCCCGTACACGCGCGCCAGGTTCCTCTCCGAGGTCGGCAAGCGGACCGAGACCTTCCTGCGGTTCTCCACCGTCGCGGGCAACCTCGGCGCGGCCGACGCGGTGCGCGACCCGCGTGGCTGGGCGCTGAAGTTCTACACCGAGGAGGGCAACTACGACCTCGTCGGGAACAACACCCCGGTGTTCTTCATCAAGGACGCCATCAAGTTCCCGGACTTCATCCACACCCAGAAGCGCGACCCGTACACCGGTTCCACCGAGGCGGACAACGTCTGGGACTTCTGGAGCCTGAGCCCGGAGTCCACGCACCAGGTGACCTGGCTCTTCGGCGACCGCGGCATCCCCGCCTCGTACCGCCACATGAACGGCTACGGCTCGCACACCTACCAGTGGAACAACGAGGCCGGCGAGGTCTTCTGGGTCAAGTACCACTTCAAGACCGACCAGGGCATCAAGAACCTCACGCAGGCCGAGGCCGACGAGCTCGCGGGCAAGGACCCCGACTCGCACCAGCGCGATCTGCGGACCGCCATCGAGCGCGGGGAGTTCCCGAGCTGGACCGTGCAGGTGCAGATCATGCCGGCGGCGGACGCGGCGACGTACCGCTTCAACCCGTTCGACCTCACCAAGGTGTGGCCGCACGAGGACTACCCGCCGATCGAGATCGGCAGGCTGGAGCTCAACCGCAACCCGGAGAACATCTTCGCCGAGGTCGAGCAGTCGGTCTTCAGCCCCGCGCACTTCGTGCCCGGCATCGGCCCGTCCCCGGACAAGATGCTCCAGGGCCGCCTCTTCGCCTACGGCGACGCCCACCGCTACCGCGTCGGCATCAACGCCGACCACCTGCCGGTCAACCGCCCGCACGCCACCGAGGCGCGCACCAACTCCCGCGACGGCTTCCTCTACGACGGCCGCCACGGCGGGGCGAAGAACTACGAGCCGAACAGCTTCGGCGGCCCGGCCCAGACCGGCCGTCCGCTGTGGCAGCCGTACGACGGTTTCGGCGGCGGCACGGGCAACCACCCGGCGCCCGTGCACGCCGAGGACGACGACTTCGTGCAGGCCGGCAACCTGTACCGGCTGATGTCCGAGGACGAGAAGGAGCGCCTGATCGAGAACCTGGCCGGCTTCATCGCCAAGGTCTCGCGCGAGGACATCGTCGAGCGGGCGATCGGCAACTTCCGCAACGCGGACGACGACTTCGGCAAGCGGCTGGAGGCCGCGGTCCAGGCCCTGCGCGGCTGAGAATCCCACCAGCACTGGATCGCTCGCCGAAGCGGGCCGGATCCCCTGAGGAAGGGGGGCCGGCCCGTTCGCCCGTCCCTAGGCCGGCACCTTCTGCCGCAGCGGGGCCCAGCAGCGGATGATGTCGCGGACCGACACGATCCCGACGGGTTCGTCGTGATCGAGCACGATCAGATGGCGGAAGCCGCCGTGCGCCATCGCGTGGGCCGCCTCCTCCAGGGTCCAGGACGGAGCCGCGAAGACGACGTCGGTGGTGGTGTGGGCGTGGGCGTGTTCCGCGTCCGGGTCCTGACCCAGGCCTACGGAGTTGAGGACGTCGCGTTCGGTGAGGATGCCGATTCCGCCGGCGTCGGGGTCGAGGACGACGGCCGCGCCCACCCTGCGGGCGGACATCAGCGCGGCGGCCTGGCGAAGGGTGTGGGTGGGGCCGATGGTGAGGACCACGGTGCTCATGGCGTCGCGGACGAGCATGGATGCAGCCACCTCCTGAGGAGTACCCCGCCGTTTGTCCATCGTTTCACAAATTCACAAGGGGCGGGACTCTCAGAGTGGCAGGCAAAGAGGGGGTCAACAAGAGGGCGCGTGAAGCTCAGTGGCGCTCGTTGAGGTAGCCCAGGAACTCGTCGTGCAGCAGGCCGTTGGAGGCGGCGGCATTGCCGCTGTGCGGGCCCGGGCGGCCGTCGAGGCCCGTGTAGGTGCCGCCGGCCTCCGTGACGACGATCGCGGTGGCGGCCATGTCCCACAGCGAGAGCTCCGGCTCGGCGCAGATGTCGACCGAGCCCTCGGCGACCATCATGTACGGCCAGAAGTCGCCGTACGCGCGCGTGCGCCAGACCTCGCGGGTGAGGTCGAGGAAGCCGTTCAGCCTGCCCTGGTCCTCCCAGCCGGTGAGCGAGGAGTACGCGAAGGAGGCGTCGCTCAGCTTCGAGACGCGGGAGACCTTCAGCCGGGTGGCGGAGGAGAGGCTCCGGCCGGTGAAGGCGCCGTGCCCCTTCGCGGCCCACCAGCGGCGGCCCAGGGCGGGGGCGGAGACGACGCCGACGACGGGCTGGTAGCCGCCCTCGCCCGCCTCCATCAGGGAGATGAGGGTGGCCCAGACGGGGACGCCCCGGACGTAGTTCTTGGTGCCGTCGATGGGGTCGATGACCCAGCGGCGCGGTCCTGTGCCCTCGATGCCGTACTCCTCGCCCAGGATGGCGTCCCTCGGGCGGGCGCGCTGGAGCTGGCCGCGGATGAGTTCTTCCGCCGCCTTGTCCGCTTCGCTGACCGGGGTCATGTCCGGCTTTGTCTCGACCTTGAGATCGAGGGCCTTGAAGCGGTCCATGGTGGCCGCGTCTGCCGCGTCCGCGAGGACGTGGGCGAGGCGGAGGTCGTCCAGGTAGTCGGGCATGTCGTGAACGGTATCTGCCGGTGGTCGTAGGGGGCTACCGGGGCCGGAGTGTGGACGGTGCGGGGGTCTGGGGGCGCTTGCCGGCTGGAGGGCGCCGGGCTGTGCGCTCGCGGACCCTTGACAGTGCTTCCGCGCGCGTCAAATCTGGGCGCAGAGCCGGGGCCCTGGGAGGCGACGATGCCTGCAGCGCGGGAATCTCTGCTGGATGCCGCTTATACGGCGCTTGCGCGTCGGTCGTGGTCGGCTGTGCGGATGGTGGACGTGGCCGCTGCGGCCGGGGTTTCGCGGCAGACCCTCTACAACGAGTTCGGGAGCAAGGAGGGGCTCGCCCGGGCGCTTGTGCGGCGGGAGGCCGATTCCTATCTCGCCGGTGTGGAGCGGGCGTTGAACACGCAGTCCGACGCCCGGGACCGGCTCACCGCCACCGCCGAGTGGACCACCACCGTCGCTCGCGACAACGCCCTCGTCCGCGCCATGCTCACCGGCTGCTGGAGCGAGCGCCTGCCCTCGCCGACCCTGTCGCCCGTCCCGTCCTCCTCCGCGGTACCGGCCCAACGCCGGGCCGACGGCCCGCTGCCCTCACCCGGCGACTTCGTGACCATCGTCCGCGACCGTGCCGTGGCCGCCCTGTCCGCCCCCGGGGCCAACAACAGCGGGGAGCTTGCCCGGTCCTGCGAGCTCGTCGTCCGGATCGCGTTGTCCTGTGTGTCGGCACCGCCGGGTGAGGGCGGCGTGGCCGATCTCGTACGGGGCGCCCTGCACCGGCAGTTACAGGCCTGAAGACCCCTAGGGGGTGTTTTGAAAGTCCCGCACAGCACCCACGGCGCCCGGCACGCACCCTCGCCGCACCGGCCAAAGACCCAAGTACGTCCAGTACGAGGGCCTTCGTCCGGCACGCCGAGGGCACGCACCGAACACCGCGGGCACCGCACAGGACTTTCAAAACACCCCCTAGTTCGCCGACCCCGACAGCTGCAGTCCGATGACCCCCACGATCACCAGGCTGATCGAGACGATCTTCAGCGTCGAGACGATGTCACCGAGGAAGATCATTCCGTAGATCGCGGTGCCGGCCGCGCCGATGCCCGTCCACACCGCGTACGCCGGTCCGACGTCGAGTTTCTTCAGGGACAGGGTCAGCAGACCGAAGCTGCCGAGCGCGAAGATACAGAACGCGATCGTCGGCCAGAGTCTGGTGAAGCCGTGGGAGAGTTTCAGACACACGGCGAACCCGGTTTCGAGCAGTCCCGCCACAACGACCAGCAGCCACGCCATGTGCTGTCCTCCCGTATCCCCACGTACTGTGACCGCTTCGTCAGGCTTTGGTCAGGCTTGGTTCCGGCTCGGTGCGATTATGCCCTTACCGGACTCGGGTGGAGACAAACAACGCGGAGGTCAGTCGCCTTCCTTGCGCTCCCTCGTGGCCAGCAGCCTGCGCAGTGAGTACAGCCGCGCCGGGTCCGCGTGACCCTCGGCCACCCACTGGTCGAGAGCGCAGTCCGGCTCATCATGACTGCACGCGCGCGGGCAGCCCTCGGTTCCCGATTCCAGGTCCGGGAAGGCGTGGATCACGCGGGACGGGTCGATGTGCGCGAGCCCGAAGGACCGCACACCCGGGGTGTCGACCACCCAGCCGCCGGTCCCGGCGAGGGGGAGGGCCAGCGCCGAGGTCGTCGTATGCCGGCCTCGGCCCGTCACCGCGTTCACTTGGCCCGTCAGCCGCCGCCGCTCCTCCGGCACCAGCGCGTTCACCAGGGTCGTCTTGCCGACGCCCGAGTGCCCCACGAACGCCGTGATCTTGCCGTCCAGTTCCGCGTGCACCCGTTCCGCCGCTTCGCCGTTCTCCAGCTCCTCGCGGCTGGTGACGACGTACGGGATGTCCAGGTGGCCGTAGAGCTCCAGCAGCTTGTCGGGCTGGGCCAGGTCCGACTTCGTCAGGACCAGGAGGGGAGTCAGGCCGCCGTCGAACGCGGCCACAAGACAGCGGTCGATCAGGCGCGGGCGGGGTTCGGGGTCGGCGAGGGCGGTGACGATCGCCAGTTGGTCGGCGTTGGCGACGACCACGCGCTCGAACGGGTCGTCGTCGTCCGCAGTGCGACGCAGCACCGAGGTGCGCGGCTCGATGCGGACGATCCGGGCCAGGGTGTCCTTCTGGCCGGAGAGGTCGCCGACGATGGCCACCCGGTCGCCGACCACCGCGGCCTTGCGGCCCAGTTCGCGGGCCTTCATCGCCATCACGACCCGGTCCTCGACCAGGCAGGTCAGCCGGCCCCGGTCCACGGTGAGGACCATGCCCTCGACCGCTTCCTCGTGCTTGGGCCGGATGTTGGTACGCGGCCGGTTGCCCTTGCGGTTCGGGCGGCTGCGGATGTCGTCCTCGTCGGTGTGCTTGCCGTAGCGGCGCATGATCCCGGTCCGCCCGTCAGTTCCCGAGCATCCTGGCCCACAGTGCGGGGAAGTCCGGCAGGGTCTTGGCCGTCGTCGCCACGTTGTCGATCTGCACGCCCTCGACCGCGAGGCCGATGATCGCGCCGGCGGTCGCCATGCGGTGGTCCTCGTACGTGTGGAAGATGCCGCCGTGCAGTCGGCGCGGGCGGATGTGCAGACCGTCGGCGGTCTCGGTGACGTCACCGCCGAGTTCGTTGATCTCCTTGGTGAGCGCGGCCAGCCGGTCCGTCTCGTGCAGCCGCAGATGCGCCACGCCCCGCAGGGTCGAGGGGGAGTCCGCGAGGGCGGCGACCGCCGCGATGCCCGGGGTCAGCTCGCCGACATCGCCGAGGTCCACGTCGATACCGTGGACGGCACCCGAGCCGGTGAACTCCAGGCCGTACTCGGTCAGTTCGCAGGAGCCGCCCATCTCGGTGAAGATCTCGCGCAGCCGGTCACCGGGCTGGGTGGTACGGGACGGCCAGTCGGGGATCATCACCTTGCCGCCGGTGACCAGGGCGGCCGCCAGGAACGGCTGGGCGTTCGACAGGTCCGGCTCGACGGTGAGGTCACGGCCGAGCAGCGCGCCCGGCGTGACCCGCCAGACGTTCGGCTCGCCGCCCGACTCGGGGGTGTCCACCTGGGCGCCGACCGCGCGCAGCATGTCCACCGTCATCCGGATGTGCGGCATGGAGGGCAGCGTGGAGCCGGTGTGCCGGACCTCGACGCCCTGGTTGAAGCGGGGGCCCGACAGCAGCAGCGCCGACACGAACTGTGACGAGGACGAGGCGTCGATCTCCACGGGGCCGCCGTCCAGGGCGCCGCCGCCGTGCACGGTCAGCGGCAGCGCGCCCCGGCCGTCGTCGTCGATCCGGGCACCGAGGACGCGCAGCGCGTCGATCACACCGTGCAGGGGGCGCTCGTACGACCTCGGGTCGCCGTCGAAGCGGATGTCGCCGTCGGCGAGGGCCGCGACGGGGGGCAGGAAGCGCATGACGGTCCCGGCGTTGCCGACGTCCACCGTGGCGGGGCCCCGCAGTCCGGTGGGCAGGACGCGCCAGGCCTCGCCGGAGCCGTCGGGGCCCACGCCCTCCTCGATCTCCACGCCCATCGCGCGCAGGGCGCCGGCCATCAGGAGGGTGTCGCGGGAGCGGAGGGGGCGGCGGAGCCAGCCGGGTTCGCTGGCGAGGGCTGCGAGCACGAGGGCTCGGTTCGTGACCGACTTGGACCCGGGCACGTGGACGGTCGCTTCGACGGCACCGCGCGCATGGGGGGCGGGCCAGAGGGCGTTTTGTGCGTCGTTCGGGGCCATGCGTTCCACTCTAGTGGGCAGGGGGATGCGGGTCGGCTTTCGGCTGCGGGTCCATTGTGGCTGGTCGCGCCCACGCGGCGGAGCCGCACATCGATACAGCCCCGCGCCCCTGGTGACTTGCCCCTTCGGGGCTCGTCACATGGCCAACAGCCACCGTCCCCCGCCTATCAGCGAACACAGCGATACCGCATGGAACAGGAACAGCCACAGGCCCGCAGGTACATGCGTCAACCTCGACAACTGGTCCGCGTCCGAGTCGCCGGCGCCCCCACGCGCCCTCTTCGCCTGTAGCTCAAAAGCGGGACGTACCCCACCGATCAACAGGAACCACACCACCGCGTACGCGAACGCCGCCTGCACCTGCGGCCCCGCCAGCCACGAGACCACCACGAAGGTTCCGCCCGTCAGGAGGACCGTCAGGGCCCCGTACGCGTTGCGGATCATCACCAGCATCGCCAGGAGCAGGGCCGTCGCCAGCCACAGCAGCAAGGTGATGCGGCCCGCGCCCAGCAGAGCCGCGCCGCCCAGGCCCAGCAGGGGTGGTGCCGTGTAGCCCGCGGCCGCCGTGAGGATCATGCCGAGGCCGTGGGGTCTGCCTCGGCTGACCGTGAGGCCGCTGGTGTCGGAGTGCAGCCGTATGCCGGTGAGCCGGCGGCCGGTGAGCAGCGCGATCAGGCCGTGTCCCCCCTCGTGGGCGATGGTGATCGCGTTGCGGGCGAGGCGCCACACGCCCTGCGGGACGACCACCGCCACGGCGGCGACGAGGGTGGCGATCACGACCCACACATCCGGGTCGCTCTGGGTGCCGACGAGCTCGTCCCAGAGAGAGGTCGCTGTGCTGCTGTCCATGTGTCCGGGGTGCTCCCTCTGTTCCTACGGAGTCTGGCAGTGTGGCACGTATGTGCGGACGGTATGCATCGAGTCGTAGGCCCGAGGATCTCGCAGGAATCTTTGAGATCGAGAAGTGGGAGCCCGAGGAGACTCTTGAGCCCGACTACAACGTGGCCCCGACCAAAGAGGTCTACGCGGTCCTGGACCGTCCTCTGAAGGACGCGGACGAGAAGCGGCCGGTTCGGCAACTGCGCAAGCTCAAGTGGGGGCTCGTCCCCTCCTGGGCGAAGACCCCCGAGGGCGGCGCCCGGATGATCAACGCCCGCGCGGAGACGGTGCACGAGAAGCCGTCGTACCGCCGGGCCTTCGCCGCCCGCCGCTGCATCCTGCCCGCCGACGGCTACTACGAGTGGGTCACCGGCAAGCAGGAGCGGGACCTGGAGGAGGAGGGGAAGAAGAAGCGGCCGCGCAAGCAGCCGTACTTCGTGCTCCCCGCCGACGGCTCCGTCTTCGCGATGGCCGGTCTCTACGAGTTCTGGCGGGACAAGACCCTGCCCGAGGACCATCCGCAGGCCTGGTGGGTGACCTGCTCCGTGATCACCACCGAGGCGGAGACCAGCCCGCTCGCCGTGGCCCCGGCCGAGGGCCCGCACGCGCTGGCCGAGATCCACCCCCGGATGCCGCTGATGCTCACCCCGGACCGCTGGGACGCCTGGCTCGACCCGTCCCGCACCGACGTCGACGACCTGCGCGAACTGCTCGCCCCGCCGCCCGCCGGGCTGATGCGCGCCTACCCGGTGACCACCGCCGTCAGCAACGTCCGCAACAACGGCCCGGAGCTGCTGAAGGAGCTGGAGGGGCCCGAGGAGGGCACACTCTTCTGATGTGAGCACAGTGACCACCGAGATCATCAGCACCGAGGCCGGGAACGCCCGCATCACCTGGCACCGCGCGAAGAAGGCACGGCTCGTTCTCGCCGTCAGCCATGGCGCGGGCGGGGGCATCGAGGCGCGGGACCTGAAGGCGCTCGCCCAGGTCCTGCCCGCGCACGGGGTGACCGTCGCCCTCGTCGAGCAGCCCTGGCGGGTGGCCGGAAAGAAGGTCGCCCCCGCCCCGAAGACACTGGACGTCGGCTGGCGGGGCGTCTGGCCCGCGCTGACGAAGCCCGGCCTGCCGGTGATCTCCGGCGGCCGCAGCGCCGGCGCCCGTGTCGCCTGCCGTACCGCCACGGAACTCGGCGCCCACGCCGTCCTCGCGCTCAGCTTCCCGCTGCACCCGCCGGGCAGGCCGGAGAAGTCCCGTGCCGGGGAACTGCTCGGTTCCGGGGTGCCCACCCTCGTCGTCCAGGGCGACAACGACCCCTTCGGCAAGCCGGAGGAGTTCCCTGACGGCTCCTACGAACTGGTCGAGGTGCCCCACGGCGACCACGGCTTCGCCGTGCCGAAGCAGGCGGACATCACCCAGGAGCAGGCCGTGGCGATCGTCACCGACGCCGTGACCCAGTGGACCGGGTCACTCGGGTAAAGCTTCGGGAATGTTGAGCCCCGGACCACTGTTGAGGCGGACAGAAGCGCTGGCCACCAGCACCGACGTCGTAGGAGAGGAAGTCCGCCGCATGGGTTCGACCTTCTGCCCGGCCCGCAGCAGCCGCACTGACCTGGACTGGACGGTGCTGCACTCGGCCAAGACCGCTCCTATTCGAGGGGCGGCGGGAACGGGTAGTCGTCTATCCTCCGATTCTGGCGACACCGGCTTCGGTGCTGCCCGGAATCTTGAGGAGGTGGGTCCGGTCACCGGTACCGACGCAGGGACCGACAACGGCCAGGCCGAGTTGCCCGAGGGCCAGGGCGCGAGTACGGACACGTCCGCGGAGACCACCGCCGAGCGCAATGTGCGCTTCGAGCGGGACGCGCTCGAATTCCTCGACCAGATGTACTCGGCCGCCCTGCGCATGACGCGCAACCCGGCCGACGCCGAGGACCTGGTGCAGGAGACGTACGCCAAGGCGTACGCGTCCTTCCACCAGTTCCGCGAGGGCACCAACCTGAAGGCCTGGCTCTACCGGATCCTCACCAACACCTTCATCAACTCGTACCGCAAGAAGCAGCGTGAACCCCAGCGCTCCGCGGCCGAGGAGATCGAGGACTGGCAGCTGGCCCGCGCCGAGTCGCACATGTCGACGGGTCTGCGCTCCGCCGAGTCGCAGGCGCTCGACCATCTGCCCGACTCGGACGTGAAGGAAGCCCTCCAGGCGATCCCCGAGGAATTCCGCATCGCCGTCTATCTCGCGGACGTCGAGGGCTTTGCGTACAAGGAGATCGCGGACATCATGGGGACACCCATCGGTACGGTGATGTCCCGGCTGCACCGGGGCCGCCGTCAACTGCGCGGCATGCTCGAGGACTACGCCCGTGAGCGCGGGCTGGTCCCGGCGGGCGCCGGAGAGTCGAACGAAGCGAAAGGCTCGGGGTCATGAGCTGCGGAGAGCATCACGAGACGGACTGCAGCGAGGTTCTCGACCACCTTTACGAGTTCCTCGACAGCGAGATGCCGGACGTGGACCGCGACAAGTTCAAGCAGCACTTCCAGGAGTGCTCGCCGTGCCTGGAGAAGTACGGGCTCGAAGAGGCAGTGAAGAAGCTGGTCAAGCGGTGCTGCGGACATGACGACGTACCGTCCGACCTGCGCTCCAAGGTCCTGGGGCGGCTCGATCTGATCCGCTCCGGGCAGGCCGTCCCCGAGCACGACGTCACCATCACCCCGCAGGAGTCCTGAACTCCCGCCCCGGGAACGGCCGATCGTCACTCGAACGTGCTAATCAGCGGGTGATACGCCCGCACTCTCCCCCCTGGTCGCCCTAGGCTCCGGAGCCTGGAACAGGCATGGTCAGGGGAGGGGCTCATGGAGGGGATTCCCGCGCGGGCGCGTGTGTACGTAGCCTGCGCCGCCCTCGGTGCCCTGCTCTGTCTGCTGCCGCTGCCGGGCATCCGTACGCCCTGGTGGGCCCTCGCGCTCCTGGCCGCGCTGTACGCCGGCTGCGAGCAGATCGCCCGCCGGCGCTTCGCCGGCACCTTCTACCCCGTGCTGCTCGCCGGCGCCTTCCTGCTGCCCCCGCCCGCCGCCGCCCTCGTGGCGGTACCCGGAGCGCTGCTCTCCCAGGGCGCGCCCGTACGACGGGTCTGGCGGGCCGCCCAGTTGGCGCTCGCCGTGTGGGCCGCCGCCCGGGTGCACTGGGCGCTGGACGGGCGGGACGCGGTCGTCGCCTCCGACTTCCCGTACGCCCTGCTCCCCGCCGGGGCCGCGGTCCTGGCCTTCTGTCTGGCGCTCACCCTGCTCGACGGGGGCATCCTCGCCCTGGCCGAGCGGGTGCCGGTCCGCCGGGCCTGGCGCGGGCTGTTCCTGCGCTCGCTCGCCCCTGTCGCCGTGCACGGCCTCGCCGGGCTGATGATGGCCGTCCTCTGGCGTAGCCCCTACGGCCCGGTCGCCGCGCTGCTCGTGCTGCTGCCGATGTGCGTCTCCTGGTGGGTGTTCGCGCAGTACCACCGGGAGCGGGCCGCCCATCAGGCCACCATCCGGGCGCTGGTGCAGGCCGTCGACATCAAGGACGGCTACACCCGCGGACACAGCGAGCGCGTCGGACAGGCCTCGATGATGATCGCCCGCGAGCTGGGCCTGGACACCGAGCGCGTGGAGGTGCTGCGGTTCGCCGGGATCCTGCACGACGTGGGGAAACTCGGGGTGCCGACGAGGCTGCTGCGCAAGGACGGGCCGCTCACCCCGGAGGAACGGCGGATCATCGAGCTGCACCCGGAGTACGGGCACGAGATGGTGCGGGGCATCTCCTTCCTCGGGGAGGCCCGGGCCGCCGTACTTCATCACCATGAGCGGCTGGACGGGAGCGGGTACCCGTACGGGCTCGTGGGCGGGCAGATCCCGGAGTCCGCGCGGGTCGTCGCCGTCGCCGACGCCTTCGACGCGATGACGTCCACCCGGTCCTACCGGCGGGCGCGGCCGGTCCCCGTGGCTCTGGAGGAACTGGAGCGGTGCGCGGGGACGCAGTTCGACCCGCGGATGGTCTCGGCGCTGGGGCGGGTCATCGAGCGGTACGGATGGCACCCGGAGGTCACCGCGGGCGAGGGGCGCGTCCCGGCGCCCGGCGCCCCTCTCGCCGGTCGGCCGGGAGCCCATCGATGAGCTCGTCCCGGCCCACCTGGATCCTCGTCCTCATCCATGCCTCGGCAGCTCTGCTGGCCGCCGTCTCGCTCGCCGCCACCCTCTGGAACGGCCTGGAGGAACGTCCCGTCGCCCTGGCGTTCGGGCTCCTCATCACCGTCGGTGAGTTCACCCGCTGGACCGGCGCCCACGTCCGGGAGGCCGCGCCGCTCGGTGCCGCGGGCGCCCTGTCGTACGCGCTGCTCGGCGAGGACGCGGGGCAGCCCACGCACCACGGTGTGTTCCAGGTCGTCGCCATCGTCCTCGCCGCCGCCCTCCTCGGCGGAGTCCCGCACATCGCGCGTGGCCGCAGCCCGGAGCCCGACCATCTGGCCCGGCGTGTGCTCACCGTCGGCTTCGCCGCGATCTGCTTCCAACCCCTGTACAACCGGGGCGCGTTCGAGGAGTGGAGCGGCGCCGCCTACGCGCTGCTGCTGCTCGCGCTGCTCGCCCTCACCGCCCTGTGCGACGCCGTACTCGCCGCCGCGCTCGCCCACTCCAGGACCGGATGGCCGTTCGGCCCGCTGCTCAGGGACGAGATGCGCGCCCTGCTCGGGATCGGCTCGGCCGTCTGCGCGACCGGCGCGGTGATGGCGCTCGCGGTGGCCGTCGTCGGGCTGTGGGCGCTGCCCGTGTTCTGTCTGCCCCTGCTGCTCACCCAGCTCTCCTTCCGCCGCTACGCCGCCGTCCGCGCCACCTACCGCCAGACCATCGCCTCCCTCGCCCGGGCCACCGAGGTCGCCGGTTACACCCCGGCCGGACACGCCCGCAGGGTCGCCGCGCTCAGCGTCGCCGTCGGCCGGGACCTCGGCCTGTCCGGGGCCGAGCTCACCGTGCTGGAGTACGCCGCCCTCATGCACGACATCGGACAGCTCAGCCTGGTCGACCCGGTCCCGTCCGGCGCCACCGCGGGCCTGCCCGCCGCCGAACAGCGCAGGATCGCCCTCCTCGGCGGCGCCGTCGTCCGCCAGACCGGCGTCGACGGCTCGGTCGCCGTGGTCGTCGAGCGCCAGGCCGACCCCTGCCGGGAGCAGCCGGTCGCCGCGCGGATCGTACGGACGGTGAACGCCTACGACGAGAAGGCCCAGGGCACCGGGCCCGGCGGGCCGCTGACGGCGCTGGAGGAGCTGAGACTGGGCACCGCGGGGGACTATGACCCGGACGTCGTCGAGGCGCTGGCCAGGGTCCTGTCAAGAGACTGTCTGACCTTGGGTCGAGTGGGGTAACCCATGGGTAATGAGCGCCCCTCCAGCGGTACGTGGTTGGATGCGAAGGGAGAGGGTCTCCGAGAGGCTGTCCGGGGGCACAGCCGGCCCACTCCACGGAACTGGCAGGCGGGAATCGTGAGGATCTTCGGCAAGGGACGGCACCGGCCCTCCGCCTCCTGGCGGCAGGCCACCGACCGCGCGTTCACCCTGATCGGCGACGGTCGGTACGAGGACGCGGGCGCGCTGCTGACACGTGCCGCCGATCTGGAACCCTGGCTGTCCGAGTCCTGGTTCAATCTCGCCCTGCTGCACAAGTTCCGGCACGACTGGGAGCAGGCGCGGGCGGCGGGCCTGCGGGCCGTGGCGCTGCTCGACCGGGAGACCGGGGCGCCCGACTGGTGGAACGTCGGTATCGCGGCCACCGCCCTGCAGGACTGGCCGCTGGCCCGGCGGGCCTGGCAGGCCTACGGACTGCGGGTGCCGGGCGGCGCGACCGACTCCGGCGAGCCGGTCGGTATGGAGCTGGGCAGCGCGGCCGTACGGCTGTCCCCGGAGGGGGAGGCCGAGGTGGTGTGGGGGCGCCGACTGGATCCCGCCCGGATCGAGGTGCTGTCGATTCCGCTGCCGTCGTCCGGGCGGCGCTGGGGCGAGGTCGTCCTCCACGACGGAGTACCGCACGGCGAGCGGACCACGGCGGCCGGGCACGCCTACCCCGTCTTCGACGAGATCGAGCTGTGGGCGCCCTCTCCGGTGCCGACCTGGGTGGTGCTGCTGGAGGCGGCGACCGAGGCGGACCGGGACGCGCTGGAGCAGCTCGCGGCGGACGCCGGGTTCGCGGCGGAGGACTGGTCCTCTTCGGTACGGCTGCTGTGCCGGACCTGTTCCGAGTCCCGGATGCCTTCGGACGAGGGCGACGGGGAGCATCTGGATCCGCACGACCACAGCGAGCCGGGGCACCCCGGGCCGCTGGGGCATCGGACGGACGGGCAGCTGTGGGTGCCGGAGCGGGAGTGCGGGGTGGCCGCGCCGGCTTCGCTGGTTCGGGGGCTCTTGGACGGGTGGGTTGCGGACTCTCCTGATTCGCGGGACTGGCGGGATCTGGAAGAGGTCTGCTGAAACCTCGCCGTACCCTGTATCAGCACCGAATCCCAGTTTTCCAGGAAGGCATACGTCGGTCATGGCGCAGCAGGACACCGATCAGCAGCACGCGGGCGTGCTCCCCGTGGACGACGAGGGCTTCGTCATCGACACCGAGGAGACCGAGGAGCGCGAGAACGCCTGGCGCGAGCGGGGTACCTCGCGGCCGATCACCGTCGTCGGGAACCCGGTGCTCCACAAGGAGTGCAAGGACGTCACCGAGTTCGGCCCGGAGCTGGACCAGCTGATCGCGGACATGTTCGCCTCGCAGCGCACCGCCGAGGGCGTGGGCCTGGCCGCCAACCAGATCGGCGTGGACCTGAAGGTCTTCGTCTACGACTGCCAGGACGACCAGGGCGTGCGGCATGTCGGCGCCATCTGCAACCCCAAGCTCGTCGACCTGCCCGCCGACAAGCGCCGCCTCGACGACAGCAACGAGGGCTGCCTGTCCGTGCCGACCGCGTACGCGCCGCTCGCCCGGCCCGACTACGCCGAGGTCACCGGGCAGGACGAGAAGGGCAACCCGGTCAAGGTGCGCGGCACAGGCTACTTCGCGCGCTGTTTGCAGCACGAGACCGACCACCTGTACGGCTACCTGTACATCGACCGGCTCTCCAAGCGTGAGCGCAAGGACGCGCTGCGGCAGATGGCCGAGAACGAGCCTCGCTACCCGGTGGTCGCGAACGGCTGACGCCCCGCAAGGTCTCTCAAGTCCCGTACGTACGGCGCCTGTTCAGGAACCCCTTCCTGAACAGGCGCCGTACGTCTGTGCGTCGCACGTTCGATCCCGTGTGCGCGGCTAGTGATCCATAATCAGTCACACAAGGGGAGATTCTCGGCACTGTGGGGTAGTGAATGAAGCAAATCCGTTCCCAGATCGGTCAGTTGTAGTGCTGAATGGGAAGTGCGGGGATACGCAACGGCGCACGCCCGGCACGGCGGGAGGGGTGTGTGCGTAACTGGCGGCTGAGAGGGGTTTGTTCGTGCATGCTTTCTCACACAGCACCACATCGACGCCGACGGCGGTCGCGGTCCCACCATCGCTCTCCCTCCCGGTGATCGAGGCGGCGTTTCCCAGGCAACTCCACCCGTATTGGCCCCGACTTCAGGAGAAGACCCGCACCTGGCTGCTGGAAAAACGGCTCATGCCGGCAGACAAGGTGGAGGAATATGCCGACGGTCTTTGCTACACCGACCTGATGGCGGGCTACTACATTGGCGCCCCCGACGAGGTCCTGCAGGCGATTGCGGACTACAGCGCGTGGTTCTTCGTCTGGGACGACCGGCACGACCGGGACATCGTGCACCGCCGCCCGTCCGCCTGGCGGCGGCTGAGGTTCCGGTTGCATGCGGCCCTCGACTCTCCCGAGGACCACCTGCACCACGAGGATCCGCTGGTGGCCGGGTTCGCGGACAGCATGGTGCGGCTGTACTCGTTCCTGCCGTCGACGTGGAACGCCCGGTTCGCCCGGCACTTCCACGCGGTGATCGAGGCGTACGACCGGGAATTCCACAACCGTACGAACGGAATCATCCCGACCGTCGAGGATTACCTCGCCCTGCGCCGCCTCACCTTCGCGCACTGGATCTGGACCGATCTGCTGGAGCCGAGCGCCGGGCGGGAACTTCCGGACTCGGTGAGGAAACACCCGGCATATCGGCGGGCGGCGCTGCTGAGCCAGGAATTCGCCGCCTGGTACAACGACCTCTGCTCGCTGCCCAAGGAAATAGCGGGCGACGAGGTGCACAATCTCGGAATCAGCCTCATAAAGCACCTGGGGCTGACTCTGGAACAAGCGGTGGTGGAAGTCAGGCGGCGCGTCGAGGAATGCATTACCGAATTCCTGGTGGCCGAACGGTCCGCCCTTCGGCTCGCCGACGATCTCGCCGACGGCACCCTGCGGGGAAAGGAATTGAGTGCCGCCGTACGGGCCTGTGTCTGCAATATGCGGAACTGGTTCAGCACCGTCTACTGGTTCCACCACGAGTCCGGCCGTTACAGGGTCGACAGCTGGGACGACCGGTCCACGCCCCCGTACGTCAACAACGAAGCGGCAGGTGAGAAATGACCGTCGAGTCTGTGAAGCCCGAAGCGCAGATATATGCGGATTCGGAGCTGTGTGAGCCGCCTTTCGCCGGCGGCGGTGTCCCGCTTCTCGGCCACGGCTGGAAGCTGGTGCGCGACCCGCTCGCGTTCATGGCGGCGCTGCGCGAGCACGGGGATGTCGTCCGGCTGAAGCTGGGCCCGAAGACGGTGTACGCGGTCACCTCCCCGGACCTCACCGGCGCCCTGGCCCTCAGCACCGACTTCAAGATCGACGGGCCGCTGTGGGAGTCCCTCGAAGGCCTGCTCGGCAAGGAGGGTGTGGCCACCGCGAACGGCCCCCGGCACCGGCGGCAGCGGCGCACCATCCAGCCCGCGTTCCGGCTCGACGCGATCCCCGCGTACGGGCCGATCATGGAGGAGGAGGCGCATGCGCTGACCGTGCGCTGGCGGCCCGGCGAGACCATCGACTGCACCTCGGAGTCCTTCCGGGTGGCCGTCCGGATCGCCGCCCGCTGTCTGCTGCGCGGCGACTACATGGACGAACGGGCGGAACGGCTGTGCATTGCACTCGCCACCGTCTTCCGTGGTATGTACCGCAGGATGGTGATACCGGCCGGACCGCTCTACCGGCTGCCGCTTCCGCCCAACGGCAAATTCAACCGGGCCCTGGCCGATTTGCATCTGCTGGTCGACGAGATCGTCGCCGAGCGGCGGGCATCTGGTCAAAAGCCGGACGATTTGCTGACGGCCTTGCTGGAGGCGAAGGACGAGAATGGCGAGCCGATCGGGGAACAGGAGATCCACGACCAGGTCGTCGCGATACTCACCCCCGGCAGCGAAACGGTCGCTTCCACCATCATGTGGCTCCTGCAAGTACTCGCGGAACATCCCGAGCACGCCGACCGGGTGGCCGCGGAGGTCGAATCCGTCACCGGCGGCCGGCCCGTCGCATTCGCGGATGTCCGGGGGCTCCGGCACACGAACAATGTCGTCGTCGAGGCCATGCGTTTGCGCCCGGCCGTCTGGATATTGACGCGCCGGGCGGTCACCGACACCGAGCTCGGCGGGTATCGCATTCCGGCGGGCGCGGACATCGTCTACAGCCCGTATGCGATCCAGCGTGACGCGAAGTCGTACGCGGACAACCTTCGGTTCGACCCCGACCGCTGGCTTCCGGAACGCGTGAAGGAGGTGCCGAAATACGCCATGAGCCCCTTCAGCGTGGGCAACCGCAAGTGCCCGAGCGACCACTTCTCCATGGCTCAGCTGACGCTGATCACGGCGGCGGTGGCCACGAAGTACCGCTTCGAGCAGGCGTCCGGTTCCAACGACACCACCCGGGTGGGCATCACTCTGCGCCCGCACAACCTGCTGCTCAGGCCGGTGCCCAGGTGACGGCTCAGGCCGCCTCCGGGCCCCGGAAGGTGCGCCGGTAGGCGTTCGGCGTGGTCCCCAGGGCACGGACGAACTGGTGGCGCAGCGCCGCCGCGCTGCGCCCGCACAACCTGCGGCTCAGGCCGGTGCCCAGGTGACGGCTCAGGCCGCCTCCGGGCCCCGGAAGGTGCGCCGGTAGGCGTTCGGGGTGGTCCCCAGGGCACGGACGAACTGGTGGCGCAGCGCCGCCGCGGTGCCGAACCCGGTCCGGCTCGCGACGGCGTCCACCGTCTCGTCCGTCGTCTCCAGCAACTGCTGGGCCAGCAGTACGCGCTGGCGCAGGATCCAGCGGTAGGGAGTCGTGCCCGTCTCCTGCTGGAAGCGGCGGGCGAAGGTGCGCGGTGACATGTGCGCGAGGTCGGCGAGCTGCTCGACGGTGACCTCCTCGTCGAGATGCCGCTCCATCCAGGTCAGGACGTCGCCGACCGTGTCGCACTGGGAGCGGGGCAGCGGGCGGTCGATGTACTGCGCCTGCCCGCCGTCCCGGTGCGGTGGCACCACCATGCGCCGGGCGATGGCGTTGGCGACCTCCACCCCATGCTCCTTGCGGACGAGATGCAGACAGGCGTCGATCCCGGCGGCCGTGCCCGCCGAGGTGATCACCGGGTCCTCGTCCACGTACAGCACATCGGGTTCGATCACCGCGCGCGGACAGCGCCGGGCGAGCTCGTCGGCCTGCCGCCAGTGCACGGCGCAGCGCCGTCCGTCCAGCAGCCCGGCCGCGCCGAGCACGAAGACACCGGAACAGACGCTGAGCACCCGGGCACCCCGGTCCACGGCCCGCACCAGGGCGTCGAGCAGCGCGGGCGGATACTCCCGGCCGATGTAGTCGCTGCCCGCCGGCACGGCGATCAGATCGGCCTCGTCGAGCCGGTCGAGTCCGTATGGCGTGGAGACCGTGAACCCCGGGACATGGGTGGCCAGCGCCGGGCCCTCCGCCGAGACGACCGCGAAGTCGTACACGGGAAGTCCCTGGTCACTGCGGTCGAGTCCGAAGACCTCGCAGACGACGCCGAGTTCGAAGGGGTGTACGCCGTCGAGCAGGGCGACGGCCACGTTTTTCAGCACACCGCCAGTGTGCCACCCTCGTGGCAGTAATTCGAGGGTGTACGGCAGTCCTGCCACTGTCATGAGTGTTCACCGGGAACGAGACTTACCGCATGAACACAGTCCTCGAATACGTCGCCCTCTTCCTGCTCTTCTCTCTTCTTGCGGGTCCGGCGCTCGTGGGAGCGGTCCACGAGCGCCGGATCGACCGCCAGTTGAAGCGGGCGGAGACTCAGAAGTCCTCGTCCAGGTCCACGGTGCCCTCCACCGCGACCTGGTACGCCGAAGGACGCCGCTCGAAGAAGTTGGTGAGCTCCTGAACCCCCTGCAGCTCCATGAAGGAGAAGGGGTTCTCCGAGCCGTACACCGGAGCGAAGCCGAGCCGGGTCAGACGCTGGTCGGCGACGCACTCCAGGTACTGCCGCATCGAGTCGGTGTTCATGCCCGGGAGGCCGTCACCGCACAGGTCGCGCGCGAACTGCAGCTCGGCCTCGACGGCCTCCCGCAGCATGTCGGTGACCTGCTGCCGAAGCTCGTCGTCGAAGAGCTCCGGCTCCTCCTTGCGGACGGTGTCGACGACATCGAAGGCGAAGCTCATGTGCATCGACTCGTCGCGGAACACCCAGTTGGTACCGGTGGCCAGACCGTGCAGCAGACCCCGGCTGCGGAACCAGTAGACGTACGCGAAGGCGCCGTAGAAGAACAGGCCCTCGATGCACGCGGCGAAGCAGATCAGGTTGAGGAGGAAGCGGCGGCGGTCGGCCTGGGTCTCCAGGCGGTCCAGCTTCTCCACCTCGTTGATCCACTTGAAGCAGAACCCGGCCTTCTCGCGGATGGAGGGGATGCTCTCCACGGCGTCGAAGGCCGCCGCCCTGTCCTCCGGGTCGGGGAGGTAGGTGTCCAGCAGCGTCAGGTAGAACTGGACGTGCACGGCCTCCTCGAAGAGCTGACGGCTCAAGTACAGCCGCGCCTCGGGGGAGTTGATGTGCTTGTACAGCGTCAGCACCAGGTTGTTCGCGACGATCGAGTCGCCCGTCGCGAAGAAGGCCACCAGACGGCCGATCAGGTGCTGCTCGGAGGGCGTGAGCTTGGCGAGGTCGGCGACGTCCGAGTGAAGGTCGACCTCCTCGACGGTCCAGGTGTTCTTGATGGCGTCCCGGTAGCGCTCGTAGAAGTCGGGGTAGCGCATGGGGCGGAGAGTCAGCTCGAAGCCGGGGTCGAGCAGGTTCTGATTGCTGGGCATTACTGGCAGGCCTCGCAGGACTCGGGGTTCTCAAGAGAGCAGGCGACGGCGTCTTCGGGAGCCGGCTGCTGCACGGGGACAGTTGCCTGGGCGGCGCGGGCGATGCGGGTCGCCGGGCGCGAGCGCAGGTAGTACGTCGTCTTCAGCCCGGACTTCCAGGCGTACGCGTACATCGAGGAGAGCTTGCCGATGGTCGGCGTCTCCAGGAAGAGGTTCAGGGACTGGGACTGGTCCAGGAACGGGGTCCGGGCCGCCGCCATGTCGATCAGGCCGCGCTGCGGGATCTCCCACGCCGTGCGGTAGAGCCGTCGTACGTCCTCGGGGACCCAGGCGAAGTGCTGCACCGAGCCGTTCGCCTCGCGCAGCGCCTCGCGGGTGCGGGCGTCCCAGACGCCGAGCTCCTTCAGCTCCTGCACCAGGTAGGAGTTGACCTGGAGGAACTCACCCGACAGCGTCTCGCGCTTGAACAGGTTGGACACCTGCGGCTCGATGCACTCGTAGACACCGGCGATGGAGGCGATGGTCGCGGTGGGCGCGATCGCCAGCAGGAGGGAGTTGCGCATCCCGACCTCGGCGATACGGCTGCGCAGCGCCGCCCAGCGCTCCGGCCAGGCGAGTTCGGCGTCGTAGTGGTCGGGGTGCAGGACGCCCCGCGCGGTACGCGTCTTCTCCCAGGCCGGCAACGGGCCGTTGCGCTCGGCGAGATCGGCGGAGGCCTCGTAGGCGGCCAGCATGATGCGCTCGGCGATCCGGGTGGACAGCGCCTTGGCCTCGGGGGAGTCGAAGGGCAGGCGCAGCTTGAAGAAGACGTCCTGCAGGCCCATCGCGCCGAGCCCGACGGGGCGCCACTTGGCGTTGGAGCGGCCCGCCTGCTCGGTCGGGTAGAAGTTGATGTCGACCACGCGGTCGAGGAAGGTGACGGCGGTACGGACGGTGGCGTCCAGGCGCTCCCAGTCGATGTCCCCGTCGTTCACGAACGCGCCGAGGTTGACCGACCCCAGGTTGCAGACCGCCGTCTCCCCGTCGTCCGTGACCTCCAGGATCTCCGTGCAGAGGTTGGAGGAGTGGACCACATGGCCCGGCAGGGCCGTCTGGTTGGCGGTGCGGTTGGCGGCGTCCTTGAAGGTCATCCAGCCGTTGCCGGTCTGCGCGAGGGTGCGCATCATGCGGCCGTACAGATCACGGGCGGGGATGGTCTTCTTGGCGAGGCCCCTTTCCTCCGCCTTGCGGTACGCCTCGTCGAACTCCTCGCCCCACAGGTCGACCAGCTCGGGCACATCGGCGGGGGAGAACAGCGACCACGGGGCGTCGGCGTTCACCCGGCGCATGAACTCGTCCGGGACCCAGTGCGCGAGGTTCAGGTTGTGCGTACGGCGGGCGTCCTCGCCGGTGTTGTCGCGCAGCTCCAGGAACTCCTCGATGTCGGAGTGCCAGGTCTCCAGGTAGACCGCGGCCGCACCCTTGCGCCGGCCGCCCTGGTTCACGGCGGCGACGGAGGCGTCGAGGGTCTTCAGGAACGGGACGATGCCGTTGGAGTGCCCGTTGGTGCCGCGGATCAGCGAACCCCGGGAGCGGATACGGGAGTACGAGAGCCCGATGCCGCCGGCGTGCTTGGAGAGGCGGGCGACCTGGTGGTAGCGGTCGTAGATGGAGTCCAGCTCGTCCTTGGGGGAGTCGAGGAGGTAGCAGGACGACATCTGGGGGTGCCGGGTGCCGGAGTTGAAGAGGGTGGGGGAGGAGGGGAGGTAGTCGAGGCGGCTCATGAGCCCGTAGAGCGCGGCGACTTCGTCGAGGGAGCGGACGGTGTCGTCCTCGGCGAGGCCGGCGGCGACGCGGAGCATGAAGTGCTGCGGGGTCTCGATGACCTTGCGGGTGATGGGGTGCCGCAGGAGGTAGCGGCTGTGGAGGGTGCGCAGCCCGAAGTAGCCGAAGCGGTCGTCGGCGCCGGTGTCGACCAGCGCGTCGAGACGGGCGGCGTGGATCCGCACGAACTCCGCGGTCCGGTCGGCGATGAGCCCCTCCCGGTGCCCGACCGCGACGGACTCGGTGAAGGACGTGACGCCCTGGGAGGCGGCCTCGGCGGCGATCGAGACGGTCAGCAGCCGGGCGGCCAGCCGGGAGTAGGCGGGGTCCTCGGAGATGAGGCCGGCCGCGGCCTCGGTGGCCAGCTCGCGCAGCTCCGACTCGTCGGCCCGCGCGGACCGGCCGCGCAGCGCGGCGGCGGCGACCCGGCCGGGGTCGGCGTCGGGAAGGTCGGCGGTCAGCTCGGTCAGGGTCCGCAGCAGCGCGGTTCCGGGACCGTCGGTCTCCACCTGGGCGGCTGAAGCCGGGTCGGCTGGCGCGATGGTCACTGGGGGCTCTCCCTCGCTCGGCACGGGGCCTTGCGAAGAGCGGGCGGCAGCTCACGAGCGCACGGGGCGTCGCGTCCACCGGCCCATTCCCCGAGGCCCGGACGTCTGGCACCCGGACCGGACGGCCGGGCGCGCTGTCGGCAGGTCCTCGGACTGACTCCTGTGCACCCGTTCCTGGGAACAGACATGCACAAGTACACCGTTGCGGGACAGTTCCGGATTCGCACCGGATTCCCCTGCGACGACAGCGAGCATGAGCATACATCTTGTGCCGCCTAGCGGTGGCACCCCCAGATGTTGTGTCGCGTCGGCTTCAGAGCGTCAACCCGTAAGTGAGGAGAGTGAACTCCGGGTGCTCCGGGATCGGGCTCCAGTCGCGCTCCGGGGCGCGGGTGAAGCCGAGGCGTTCGTAGATGCGGTGCGGTGGGCGGTGTGCATCAGTGGCTGCGTCGACAGGACGATGCCGGTGCACTCCGCGGTTCTTGCCCGGTCGACACAGGCTCGTACGAGCGCTTCCCCGGCGCCCCTGCCACGGGCCGCGTGGGCGACGGCCAGCATGCGGATCTCCGCCTCCTCTGGGCGGGCCAGATCGGCCATGGGGCCGGGGGAGGGGACGAAAGTGACGCCGCCGAGGAGGTGGTTGTGGTCCACGGCCACCAAGACCTCGGCGGCGGCCGCCCGCTTGGCGACGTTCCTGAGTTCGCCGAGGTACCAGTCGCTCTCGCCGAAGGTGAGGAGGTCGTCCTGGAGGTAGGCCTGGGCGGTGATCTCGCCCAGTTCCTCGTATTCGGTGGGTTCCGCCGGGCGGATCTCGAAGTCCATGGAGTGAGTGTGTACGACAGAGGGCCGCCGTTCGACCTGCTTTCGGCGGCCCTGTGCGGAGGATGCGTCAGTGCACCGGGGTCAGGTCCTTCTGTACGCCCGGGTCTCCCGCGTCCGCCGTGTAGTCCTCGGGGCTCGTCTCGTCGATGCCCTCGGGAGCCTTCGCCGCCTTCAGGACGAAGGTCAGGACCACCGTCACGACCAGGTTCAGCACGAACGCCGTCAGGCCGATGTAGCCGATCTCCCCGATGCCCGGGATCTCCTTCGACGAACCGCCGAAGTGCTTCTGCGTCGGGGACGCGACACCGTACGCCGCCACCGTGCCGTAGATCATGCCGACCGCCCAGCCGGCGAGCAGCGCCCAGCGGTGGAACCAGCGGGTGAACAGGCCGCCGACCAGGGCGGGGAAGGTCTGCAGGATCCAGATGCCGCCCAGGAGCTGGAAGTTGATGGCGACCGTCTTGTCCATCGTCAGGACGAAGGCCAGCGCGCCGACCTTCACCAGCAGCGAGACCAGCTTGGAGACCTTCGTCTCCTGTGCGGGGGTCGCGTCCGGCTTGATGAAGTCCTTGTAGATGTTGCGGGTGAAGAGGTTCGCCGCCGCGATGGACATGATCGCCGCCGGCACCAGCGCGCCGATGCCGATCGCCGCGAAGGCCACGCCCGCGAACCAGTCCGGGAACATGTTCTCGAACAACTGCGGGATCGCCAACTGGCCGTTCTCCACCTTCACTCCGGCCGCGATCGCCATGAAGCCCAGCAGGGCGAGCAGGCCGAGCATCAGCGAGTACAGCGGCAGGATCGTGGTGTTGCGGCGGATCACGTCACGGCTCCGGGAGGAGAGGGTCGCGGTGATCGAGTGCGGGTACATGAAGAGCGCCAGGGCCGAGCCCAACGCCAGGGTGGCATACGTCCACTGGCCCGCCTCCGCGGGGACCAGGCCGCCCACTCCGGTGGTGGTGAACTTCTCGCCCGCGTTGGCGAAGATGTCGTCGAACCCGCCCAGCTTGACCGGGATGTAGATGATCGCCACCGCGATGACCAGGTAGATCAGGGTGTCCTTGACGAAGGCGATCAGGGCGGGCGCCCGCAGCCCTGACGAGTAGGTGTACGCCGCCAGCACGCCGAACGCGATCAGCAGGGGGAGGTCCTTGATGAACCAGTTCGTGTCCTCCCCGCCGCCGACACCCATCACGTCCAGCACCGCCTGGATGCCGACGAGCTGGAGCGCGATGTACGGCATGGTCGCCAGGATGCCGGTCACCGCGACCGCCAGCGAAAGCCCCTTCGAGCCGAAGCGCCCGCGCACGAAGTCCGACGTCGTCACATACCCGTGCTTGTGGGACACCGACCACAGGCGGGGCAGGAACGTGAAGATCAGCGGGTAGACGAGGATCGTGTACGGCACGGCGAAGAAGCCGGCCGCTCCGGCCGCGTAGATCGCCGCCGGGACCGCCACGAAGGTGTACGCCGTGTACAGGTCGCCGCCGAGCAGGAACCAGGTGACCCAGGTGCCGAACGAGCGTCCGCCCAGGCCCCATTCGTCGAGGCTGTGCTCGTTCTCGGCCTTGCGCCAGCGCGCGGCGAGGAAGCCCATGACCGTGACGGCCAGGAAGAAGAAGATGAAGACGGCGAGTGCGACGCCGTTCACGCCGTCGTTCACTTGGTACCCCCACGGCGGGCGCGCTGGTCACGCTGCCACAGCTTGTACGCGATCATCGTCAGCGCGGTCGACAGAAGGACCCAGGCCATCTGGTACCAGTAGAAGAACGGGATGCCGATGAAGGCAGGGTCGGCCTTCGCATACGAACCCACCCACAACATCGCCACGAAGGGCGCGATCAGGCAGAGGGCGATGACGACGCGCACAGGCGTCACCACCGGCTCTCTGCTCGCCTCTGGGGCTTCTGACATCTGACGGCACCGTCCCCTCACTGATCACCTGTGTAACGCGCAGGCAATCTAGGTCACGGTGTCGCAGAAGCGGAACCCCTCGTCCGCATATCGGTCCCTCAAGCTTCCCTCAACAGCAGCGGAACCCCTGGCGGGGGTCCGACTCCTGTCGGTCCGTCCGCATCCGTTCGAAGTCGCGCCGGCACGGCACGGGCGCCCGGGGGTGGTCCTTGCGCACGTGCGCCACATAGCGGTCGTAGGCGGATTCGTCGGTCAGTTCACGGACGTACCAGCGCACGGCCCTAAGGGCGCGCCGCAGTGACCGCATCGCGCTGCTCCTCCTTCTCCTCGCGGGTCGGGAACAGTCCGGCCGGGGCGACGATCTTCGACTCGACGTACGGTGCCTCGCTGAGCGTGGACAGGGCGGGGCGGCGGATGTGCCGGACGCAGACGCGCGTCGCGTCCACGATGACGATGATGATCAGCAGGGCGAGGACAGCCGAAAGGACGCCGTCCACCGTGGAGTTGGTGACCACGGTGTGCATGTCGTCCATGGTCTTGGCGGGCGGCAGGATCTTGCCCTCGTCGATCGCGTCCTGGAAGACCTGGCGCTGCTTGAAGAAGCCGACCTTGGGGTCGCTGGAGAACACCTTCTGGTAGCTGGCGGTCAGCGTGACCGTCGCGTCCCAGGCGAGCGGAATCCCGGTGATCCAGGCCCACTTGAGACGGCCGGACTTCACCAGCAGGGTCGTGCACACCGCCAGCGCGACCGCCGCCAGCAACTGGTTGGAGATACCGAAGATCGGGATCACTCTCGCCGCGGGCCAGCGCGAGCACCGCCCAGCCGGTGTCGCCGACCAGCGCGACGAGGGTCCAGATGACGATGGTTCGAGTGTTCGCGGTGCGCACCGGGTCGTCCTCCCGTCCATGCGATGACGGGGAGGACCGTAGTGCGGGAACAGCAGGGGCGCTACACCACGAGCACTACTCTTGTGGACGCTTCAACCGTGCAACGAACTTGTAGCGGTCCCCCCGGTACACCGACCGCACCCACTCCACCGGCTGCCCCTCCCGGTCCAGCGAGTGGCGGGACAGCATCAGCATCGGCAGGCCCACGTCGGTGCCGAGCAGGCCTGCCTCGCGGGGAGTGGCCAGCGAGGTCTCGATGGTCTCCTCGGCCTCGGCGAGATGGACGTCGTAGACCTCGGCCAACGCGGTGTAGAGGGACGTGTACTTGACCAGGCTGCGCCGGAGCGCCGGGAAGCGCTTGGCGCTCAGATGGGTCGTCTCGATCGCCATCGGCTCGCCGTTGGCCATGCGCAGGCGCTCGATGCGCAGCACGCGGCCGCCGGCGGTGATGTCGAGCAGTCCGGCGAGGCGGTCGTCGGCGGTGATGTAGCCGATGTCCAGCAGCTGGGAGGTGGGTTCGAGGCCCTGGGCGCGCATGTCCTCGGTGTACGAGGTGAGTTGGAGCGCCTGGGAGACCTTGGGCTTCGCGACGAAGGTGCCCTTGCCCTGGATGCGCTCAAGTCGGCCCTCGACGACGAGCTCCTGCAGGGCCTGGCGCACCGTCGTGCGGGAGGTGTCGAACTCCGCCGCCAGGGTCCGCTCGGGCGGGACCGGGGTGCCCGGCGCCTGCGTCTCGGTCATGTCGAGCAGGTGCTTCTTCAAGCGGTAGTACTTGGGCACGCGCGCGGTACGGACGGTGGCCCCACCCTCGTTCTCCGCACTGCTGACGTCGGTGCTCATGCTCTGCCTTCCCGGCTCCGGATGCGGCTCACATCGTGATCCCCTCTGTATACCGTCGCCACCGCTTTTGGTCTAGTCCATAGCGTCAAGTGGTCTAGCGGACGAGAGTACTCCGGCGCCGTTAATTTCGCTGGCTTCTTACTTAAAGGTTCCTGCATATGTAGGTCGCATAACGGCTGGTCAGAGCCCTTTCTGACCCCCTTGACAGGATTTTTGGTCTGGTCCAAGCTCCCCCTACTGGTCTACACCATTGGTCCAGGTCCCGGCCCATGGGCGGGAGGTGTGGGGATCCCTGAGGAGGGTGGCGTGAAGCGCAAGCTGATATCCGCGATCGGTGTCGCGGCAATGATGGTCTCCATCGCGGCGTGCGGGGGCGACGACGGCGACGAGGGCGGCAAGGCCGGCGCGGACGGTTACGCGGGCCAGACCCTCACCGTGTGGGTGATGGACGGTTCCTCCCCCGACCAGTGGCAGAAGGACGTCGCCGCCGCCTTCGAGAAGAAGACCAAGGCGAAGGTCAAGTTCGAGGTCCAGCAGTGGAACGGCATCCAGCAGAAGCTGACCACCGCCCTGTCGGAGGAGAACCCGCCGGACGTCTTCGAGATCGGCAACACCCAGACCCCGGCCTATGCCAAGGCCGGCGGCCTCGCCGACCTCGCCGACCTCAAGACCGAGATCGGTGCCGACTGGACCGAGTCCCTGAACAACTCCTCCGTCTTCGAGGGCAAGCAGTACGCGGCCCCCTGGTACTTCGCCAACCGCGTCGTCCTCTACAACAAGAGCGTCTGGGCCGAGGCGGGCATCAAGGACACCCCCAAGACCCGCGACGAGTTCTACGAGGACCTCAAGACCATCGGCGAGAAGACCGACGCCGAGCCGATCTACCTGCCCGGCCAGAACTGGTACCACTTCGTCGGCCTGACCATCGGTGAGGGCGCCGAGCTGGTGAAGAAGGAAGGCGACAAGTACGTCTCCAACCTCGCCGACCCCAAGGTCGCCGCCGCCATGGAGACGTACAAGAAGTTCCAGTCCCTCTCCAAGGCCCCCAAGGACAAGGACGAGGCCACCCCGCAGCAGGGCGAGGTCTTCGGCAAGGGCAACGTCGGCGCCTTCATCGGCATGGGCTGGGAAGCCGGTATCGCGATCGAGGCCAACAAGAAGATCGAGAAGGAGATCGGCTACTTCACCATCCCCGGTGCCACGGCCGACAAGCCCGAGGGTGTCTTCCTCGGCGGCTCCAACCTCGCCGTCGCCGCGGGCAGCAAGAAGCAGGAGCTGGCCAAGGAGTTCCTGCGGATCGCCCTGTCCGACAAGTACGAGGGCCAGCTCGCCAAGGAGAACGGCGTCATCCCCAACAAGGAGTCGCTGCAGAGCAACCTGAAGGGGAACGTCGTCGCCGAGGCCGCCGCGCCGGCCGCCGCGGGCGGTGGCACCACCCCGCTGATCGCCGAATGGGCCGCCGTCGAGAACGCGCCCAACCCGATCAAGACCTACATGACCGCCGTGCTGAACGGAAAGTCCCCGGCCGAGGCGGCAGCCCAGGTCGAGGAGGAGTTCAACAAGCGCCTGTCCCAGCAGCAGTAGGCGCATCCGGGGCGGGGGCCGTCGAGGCGGCCCCCGCCCCGCGTTCAGGTTGGTCGAGGAGGAAGAGAACGCGAGCATGACCGTGCAGACCGAACGGCCGCCCTCCGGCCCGGCGGACGTCCGCAAGGACCCCTCGGGATCCGGCGGGCCCCATCCGCGAGCCGCGTCCCGCATCGGCGCGCTCGCCCCGTACCTTCTGCTGCTGCCGGCCGTCGCGGCCTCCGTGCTGCTGCTCGGCTGGCCGCTGCTGAAGGACCTGCTGCTGTCGTTCCAGAACCTCAACATGGCGCAGCTGATCCAGCACGTCACCGAGTGGAACGGCATCGACAACTACAAGGACGTCCTCACCGGCGAGGACTTCTGGCGCGTCACCCTCCGCTCGATCCTGTTCACGGCGGTCAACGTCGCCCTGACCATGGTCCTCGGCGGGTTCGTCGGCCTGCTGCTCGCCCGCCTCGGCAGGCGCATGCGGGTCACCCTGATGATCGGCCTCGTGCTGGCCTGGGCCATGCCCGTGGTCGCCGCCACCACCGTCTACCAGTGGCTCTTCGCCCAGCGCTTCGGCGTGGTCAACTGGGTGCTGGACAAGCTCGGCTGGCACTCCATGGCCGACTACAGCTGGACCAGCGACCAGATGTCGACATTCTTCGTCGTCACCGTGCTCATCGTCTGGATGTCCATCCCGTTCGTCGCGATCAACCTCTACGCCGCCACGACGACCATCCCGGGCGAGCTCTACGAGGCCGCCGCCCTCGACGGCGCCGGCGCCTGGAAGAGCTTCACCACGGTCACCCTGCCGTTCCTGCGGCCCTTCCTCTACGCGACCACGTTCCTGGAGATCATCTGGATCTTCAAGGCGTTCGTGCAGGTCTACACCTTCAACCAGGGCGGCCCCGACCGCCTCACCGAGATCCTGCCCGTCTACGCCTACATCGAGGGCGTCGGCAACCAGCACTACGGCATGGGTGCCGCCATCGCCTTCCTGACCATCCTGATCATGATCGGCCTCACCGCGTACTACCTGCGGATCGTGCTCAAGCAAGAAAAGGAAGAGGAGGCCGGGCTGTGAAGCGCTCGCTCTTCGGCCGCATCTGGCCCAACGCCACGGCCGTCGTCCTGTTCATCGGCTTCGTCTTCCCCGTGTACTGGATGATCGCCACGGCCTTCAAGCCGACCGGCGACATCATCTCCGAGGACCCGGTCTGGTTCCCGGCCGACATCACCCTCGAGCACTTCAAGACGGCCACCGGCGCCGACAACTTCTGGACGTTCGTCACCAACTCGCTGACCGTCACGGTCCTGGCCGTGGTGTTCTCGCTGGTCATCGCGCTCGCCGGATCCTTCGCCCTGGCGCGGATGCGGTTCAGGGGGCGGCGCGGCTTCATCATCGGCTTCATGCTCGCCCAGATGGCGCCCTGGGAAGTCATGATCATCGCGATGTACATGATCGTCCGGGACGCGTCGATGCTCAACAGCCTCGTCCCGCTGACGGCCTTCTACACGATGATGATCCTCCCCTTCACCATCCTCACCCTGCGCGGCTTCGTCGCCGCCGTGCCCGCGGAGCTTGAGGAGTCGGCGATGGTCGACGGCTGCACCCGTATGCAGGCCTTCCGCCGGGTCATCCTGCCGCTGCTCGCGCCGGGCCTGATGGCCACCTCGATGTTCGGCTTCATCACCGCCTGGAACGAGTTCGCCCTCGTCCTCGTGCTCAACAAGGACGCCGAGGCGCAGACGCTGCCGCTGTGGCTGACCAGCTTCCAGACCGTCTTCGGCAACGACTGGGGCGCCACCATGGCCGCCTCCACGCTCTTCGCCGTCCCGATCCTGATTCTGTTCGTCTTCCTCCAGCGCCGGGCCGTCAGCGGTCTGACCGCCGGTGCCGTGAAGGGATAACGCCACCCGATGACGACCATCGCCAGCGGTACAGACACCCTGACACGGGACGCCCTCACCGTCCTCCAGCCCGGCTTCCCCGGCACCACCGCCCCCGACTGGCTGCTGCGGCGCCTCGGCGAAGGCCTCGCCTCCGTCGGCCTGTTCGGCCGCAACATCGCCACCCCCGAACAAGTCGCCGCGCTCACCGCCCAGTTGCGCGCCGAACGCGAGGACGTCCTCGTCGCCATCGACGAGGAAGGCGGAGACGTCACCCGCCTGGAAGTACGCACCGGCTCCTCCTTCCCCGGCAACCACGCCCTCGGCGCGGTGGACGACACCGACCTCACCCGCGAGGTCGCCCATGAACTCGGCCGCCGACTCGCGGCCTGCGGCGTCAACTTCAACTGGGCGCCGTCGGCCGACGTCAACTCCAACCCGGCCAACCCGGTCATCGGCGTCCGCTCCTTCGGCGCCGACACCGACCTGGCCGCCCGGCACACCGCCGCCTACGTCACCGGCCTCCAGGCCGCGGGCGTAGCGGCCTGCACCAAGCACTTCCCCGGCCACGGCGACACCGCCGTCGACTCCCACGAGGCGATGCCCCGCATCGAGGTCGGACTCGACGTGCTCTCCGAGCGCGACCTGACCCCGTTCCGCGCCGCCATCGCCGCGGGCAGCCGCGCGATCATGACGGCCCACATCCTCGTCCCCGCCCTGGACCCCACCCGCCCGGCCACCCTCTCCCGGCCCATCCTCCGTGACCTGCTCCGCGGCGAACTCGGCTACGACGGCCTCATCGTCACCGACGGCATGGAGATGCGGGCCATCGCCGCCACCTACGGCATCGAACGCGGCAGCGTCCTCGCCCTCGCGGCCGGCTCCGACGCGATCTGCGTGGGCGGCGGCCTGAACGACGAAGCCACCGTGCGCCGCCTCCGCGACGCCCTCGTCACAGCCGTCCGCACCGGCGAACTCCCCGAGGAACGGCTCGCCGACGCGGCCGAACGCGTCCGCGCCCTGGCCCGCTGGACCAGGACCGCCGCCACCACCGAGGACAGCGCCCCCTCCGACATCGGCCTGGTAGCTGCCCGCCGCGCCGTACGGCTCACGACGACCGAGGCCCACACGCCCGTCACCGAGCCCCCCTACGTGGCCGCACTGAGCCCGCAAGCCAACATCGCGGTGGGCGACGAAACCCCCTGGGGCGTGGCAGCGGAACTCGCCGCACTGCTCCCCGGCACCGAAACCGCCACCTACACCGACGAGTCGGCGGCCCGGGCAACCCTCGACGCGGCAGGCACCCGCCGTATCGTCGCCGTCGTCCGCGACGAACACCGCCACCCGTGGATGGCCACCACCCTCGACGCCCTCCTGCGCGAGCGCCCGGACACCATCGTGGTCGAAATGGGCGTACCCCAGTCCCCGCCGCGAGGCGCCCTGCACATCGCGACCCACGGCGCGGCCCGCGTATGCGGACGAGCGGCGGCGGAGATCATCGCAGGCAAGTAAGGGCTACGACGACGAAGGCGCCGGTTCCGGACGGGGGAAACCGGCGCCTTCGTCCCGCTCGGGGCCCGTCGTAGGCTGAACCCCGCGCGCGAGAGACAGGGAGGCTTGAGGTGGCCGAGACAACACTGGCCGAGGTGATGGCCGAGCTGGCCGCACTCGACGACCCGAAGGCACGCGTCGTGAACGAGCGGCACGGTGACGACCACGGCGTCAACCTCAGCAAGCTGCGCGCCCTCGCCAAGCGGCTCAAGACACAGCAGGACCTCGCCCGTCGGCTCTGGGAGACCGACGAGACCGCGGCGAAACTCCTGTCCCTGCTGATCTGCCGCCCCAAGGCCTTCGACCGCGACGAACTGGACACCATGGTGCGCCAGACGCGGGCCCCCAAGGTGCACGACTGGTTCGTGAACTACGTCGTGAAGAAGAACCCGCACGCCGAAGAGCTGCGGCAGGCCTGGACCGCCGACCCCGACCCCGTGGTCGCCAGCGCCGGCTGGGCGCTGACCACCGAACGCGTGGCGAAGAACCCCGAAGGCCTCGACCTCGCAGGGCTCCTCGACGTCATCGAGTCCGAGATGAAGGACGCCCCGGACCGCCTCCAGTGGGCGATGAACCACTGCCTGGCCCAGATCGGCATCGAGCACCCCGAGAACCGCAGCCGCGCCCTCGACATCGGGGAGCGCCTGGAGGTGCTCAAGGACTACCCGGCCTCCCCCGGCTGCACGTCCCCGTACGCGCCCATCTGGATCACCGAGATGGTCCGCCGACAGGGCGACCGCGCCGGCCGCTGGGGCGGTCCCTAAATCCCCTGCCAGTCGGGCTTGTTGGCGTAGGTGTGCCGGAAGTAGTCCGACAGCTTCAGCTTGGACGCGGCCCCCTCGTCGACGACCACCGTCGCATGCGGATGCAACTGCAACGCCGAGGCGGGACACACCGCGGCCACCGGCCCCTCCACGGTCGCCGCGACGGCATCGGCCTTGCCCTCGCCCGTCGCCAGCAACACCAGATGCCGTGCCTCAAGGATCGTCCCGATCCCCTGGGTGATCACATGATGGGGAACCTGCGCGATGTCCCCGTCGAAGAACCGCGCGTTGTCCACCCGCGTCTGTTCGGTCAGCGTCTTGATCCGAGTACGCGAAGCGAGTGACGAGCACGGCTCGTTGAACCCGATGTGCCCGTCCGTCCCGATCCCCAGCAACTGAAGGTCGACGCCCCCGGCCTCCGCCAGCGCCACGTCATACGCCTCGCACGCCGCCTGTACGTCCGCCGCCGTCCCGTCCGGACCCATGAACGCGGACCTCCCGATCCCGAGCGGCTCCAGCACCTCGCGCCGCAGCACCGAGCGGTACGACTCCGGATGCTCGGCCGGCAGCCCCACATACTCGTCGAGCTGAGCGATCCGCGCCCGCGAGGCGTCCACGGCACCGGAGCGCACCTTCGCCGCCAGCGCCTCGTAGATGGGCAGCGGCGTCGAGCCGGTGGCCACGCCGAGCAGGGCGTCGGGCTTGCGCCGCAGGAGCTGCGCCATGGCCTCGGCGATGAGCTCGCCACCCGCCTTGGCGTCCGGAACGATGACAACTTCCACGCTGGGCCTGCCGATCTGAAGAGGGGACTCAACCGGTTCCCGAGAGGGCTATGTGGTTTAGACCAATCTAACAGGCGATGTTTACCGCGGGGGAGTGGAATGGGGATGGCTTGAGCAGATGCGGTGCCGCGCCCCTTCCTGAGAGGACTCCCATGAGCAGCCCCGAGACCCCGCACCCCCTGAGCGAGCTCCCCGGCCGGATCATGGCCCGGGAGATGGCCGAGCAGCCCGCGGTCCTGCGCCGGCTGCTGGAGGTGGGCGCGCCCGGGATCCGGCAGGTCGCCCAGGACATCGCCGCCCGGGGGCCCCGCTTCGTCCTGCTCACCGCCCGCGGCACCTCCGACAACGCCGCGCTCTACGCCAAGTACCTCCTGGAGATCCGCCTGGGCCTGCCCTGCGGCCTCACCTCCATGTCGACCACCACCGCCTACGGTGCCCGCCCCGATCTCACCGACGTCCTGGTCATCACGGTCAGCCAGTCGGGCGGCTCCCCGGACCTGGTGTCGTCCACCCGGGCCGCCCGCGCGGCCGGCGCCATCACCCTCGCCGTGACCAACAACCCCGACTCACCGCTGGCCGGCGTCTCCGAGTACCACATCGACATCATGGCCGGACCCGAGAAGGCCCTCCCCGCGACCAAGACCTACACCGCCTCCCTTCTCGCTCTCTATCTCTTCGTCGAAGGCCTGCGTGGCGGCGACGGCGCTCCCGCGAAGCTGCTCCCGGACCTCGCGGAGCAACTCCTCGCCCGCAAGGACGAGGTGCACGCCCTCGCCGCCCGCTACCGCTTCGCCGAACGCATGGTCATCACCTCCCGCGGCTACGGCTATCCCACGGCCAAAGAGGCCGCCCTCAAGCTGATGGAGACCAGCTACATCCCGGCGCTCGCCTACTCCGGCGCCGATCTGCTGCACGGCCCCCTCGCCATGGTCGACAACGTCTCCCCGGTCATCGCGGTCGTCACCGACGGCAAGGGCGGCGAGGCCCTGCGTCCCGTCCTCGAACGGCTCCGCGGCCGCGGAGCCGACCTGGTCGTCATCGGTCCGGCGGCCCAGGTCGAGCGCGCCTCGGCGGGCTTCGTCCTGCCCACCGAAGGCGTCGCCGAGGAACTCCAGCCGGTGCTGGAGATCATCCCGCTGCAACTCCTGGCCCACGAGGTCACCATCGCCCGCGGCCAGGACCCGGACGCGCCCCGAGCCCTCGCGAAGGTGACGGAGACCCGCTGAGCCCGGCCGGGCGGGATGCTCAGGTCAGCGAACCTCCCGTCGCGTCCACCCAGCTCCCCGTGACCCAGCGCCCGTCGTCCGACGCCAGGAACGCCACCACATCCGCGACCTCGGCCGGTGTGCCCACCTTTCCCAGCGCCGATATCGCCTCGGCCTGGGCCCAGCCGCCCTCGGTGCCGTGCAGGAAGGCCGCGGTGTTGTCGGTGTCGATGAGGCCCGGAGCCACCGAGTTCACCGTGATGCCCCGCGGGCCGAGGATCTTGGAGAGGTCCCGGGAGAAGACGTCCAGCGCGCCCTTCGTCATGGCGTAGGCGATGTTGTCCGGCATGACCGCGGTCCGGGCGAGCCCCGACGAGACGTTGATGACCCGGCCGCTGTCCCGCAGTCGTGCCCCAGCGTGCTTGACGAGGAAGAACGGCGCCTTCACGTTCACCTCGAAGACCCGGTCGTACTCCTGCTCCTCGATCGCGTCGATCGGCCGGGTGTTCCCGATCCCCGCGTTGTTCACCAGGATGTCCAGCCCGTCCGCGTGCCGGTCGAACTCCGCCCACAGTGCCTCGGCGTCCCCCGGCACGCCCAGCTCGACGCCGATCGCGAAGGCCGAGCCGCCCGCCGACTCGATCGCGGCGACCGTCTCCTTCGCCGCCGTCTCGTTCCTGCCGTAGTGCACCGCGACCCGTGCGCCGTCGCGCCCCAGCCGCTCGGCGATCCCTCGTCCGATGCCCCTGCTCGCCCCCGTCACGAGAGCCGTCCTGCCCGCGAGCGCGCCCATGTCGCCGCCCCCTTGTCATTTTTCTAGTGGTCGCTACAGAAATGACCGTAGGGCAGGCCGGGGCCTTTTGTCTAGCGTCCGCTATAAAATGCACTCCATGGTGAGCAGCGACAAGACGAAGGCGCAGACCCGGCGTGTGTCCAGGCCGCGCGGCCGCCCTCGCTCCTTCGACCGCGAGACCGCGCTGGAGAAGGCGCTGCTCGCGTTCTGGGAGCACGGCTACGAGGCCACCTCCGTCGCCGACCTCACCCGCGTGATGGACATCGGCGCCCCGAGTCTGTACGCCGCCTTCGGCGACAAGCGGTCGCTCTTCGAGGAGGTCGTGCACTCGTACGGCGCGAAGTACGGTTCCTTCACCGGCCGTGCCCTGGCGGAGGAGCCCACGGCCCGCGCCGCGGTCGCGCGGATCCTTCGCGAGGCCGCCGCCGAGTACACCGACCCCGGGCATCCGTACGGCTGCCTCGTCATCCACGCGGCCACCAACTGCTCCACCCCGGAGGTCGAAGAGTCCCTGCGGGTCCGGCGCAACGCCAATATCGCCGCCATCGAGAGCCGGATCCGCGCGGACATCGCCGCAGGTGAACTCCCCGCCAACACCGACGCCGGGACGCTCGCCCGGCACACCGGCGCGATGATCCAGGGCATGTCCCAGCAGGCGCGCGACGGCGCGAGCCGTGCGGAGTTGGCGGCGCTCGCGGAAATTGCCCTGTCCATCTGGCCCCGCACAGGAACCCACAAGGGTTAGGCTGCATGGTGAATGCTGGGACGTCCGAATAGTTGGCGCGCCCCGCATCGGATGTCACAACAACGAACATCCTCACACGCATGGACACGCCGAGTGGTCTAGTCCACAATGGTGAGAGTCCATGTGATACGAGGACACGCAATCCGTCTTCCCCGCACAGGAAGACGGACGGAGGAACCGGTGCTCTCTGCCCTGACTGCCCCGGATCCTCATCCTTCGGCCGACCGGGACCGCACACCCCACGGCCGATATTGCTCCGGGCTGCGGTGCCGGGAGGGTTGAGGGTCCCTCCCAGGCGCCGCGGCCCGCGGGTGTCCTCGGGGCCGTTCCGGATCCGGCGCCATTTCAGAGCCGTACAAACCGCCAGGTACGCTCGCACATGTGCCCTCCATGAACGAACTGGTCCACCAGCACACCGCCCTCGACGAGTCCGACCTCGAATGGCTCCACCTGCTGGTCTCGGAGTGGCAGCTGCTCTCCGACCTCTCCTTCGCCGACCTCGTCCTGTGGGTCCCCACCCGCGACGGCACCCGCTATGTGTCGGTCGCCCAGATGCGCCCCAACACCGGCCCCACCTCCTACCAGGACGACATGGTCGGTCACCTCGTCCCGCGCGGCCGCCGCCCCATGCTGGACGCCGCGCTCGACGAGGGCCGCATCGTGCGCGAGGGCGACCCCGAATGGCGCGAAGAGGTACCGGTCCGGGTCGAGTCGATTCCGGTACGACGCGAAGGGCGCGTCCTCGGTGTCATCGCCCGCAACACCAACCTGCTGACCGTGCGCACCCCGAGCCGCCTCGAACTGACGTATCTGCAAAGCGCCTCGGACCTCGCGCAGATGATCGCGGCCGGCTCCTTCCCGTTCGCGAACCAGCAGGTCGACATGGACGCCTCGCCCCGCGTCGGCGACGGACTGATCCGGCTGGACGCGGACGGCATCGTCCAGTACGCCTCCCCGAACGCCCTGTCCGCCTACCACCGCCTCGGCCTCGCCGCCGACCTGGTCGGCCACCACCTGGGCAAGACCACCGCCGAACTCGCCCCGACCCACGGGCCGGTGGACGAGGCACTCGCCAAGGTGGCCAGCGGCTGGGCACCCCGTGAGTTCGAGATCGAGTCGGACGACGGTGTCATCCAGTTCCGGGCGATCCCGCTCAAGCCCAAGGGCACCCGCATCGGTTCCCTCGTCCTGCTCCGCGACGTCACCGAACTGCGCCGCCGCGAACGCGAGTTGATCACCAAGGACGCCACCATCCGGGAGATCCACCACCGGGTGAAGAACAACCTCCAGACGGTCGCCGCCCTGCTCCGCCTCCAGGCCCGGCGCATCGAGTCCGACCGCGGCCGGGAAGCCCTCGAAGAGGCGGTACGGCGGGTCGGCTCGATCGCGATCGTGCACGAGACGCTCTCCCAGAACCTCGACGAGCGCGTGGAGTTCGACGAGATCGCCGACCGGGTCCTCGCGATGGTCGCCGAGATCTCACCGGGCAAGGTCACCGGCCGGCGCACCGGCCGCTTCGGCATCCTGGACGCCGAGGTCGCCACCCCGCTGTCGATGGTCCTGACCGAGGTGCTCCAGAACGCCCTGGAGCACGGCTTCCGTCAGGGCGAGACCGGAACCGTCGAGGTCTCCGCGGTCCGCGGCGGCACCACCAAGGAGTCCCGGCTGCTCGTCACCGTCCAGGACGACGGCGTGGGACTGCCCGAGGGCTTCGACCCGCACACCGCAGGCAACCTCGGCCTGCAGATCGTACGGACCCTGGTGGAGGGGGAGTTGGGCGGTACGTTCGACATGGTCCCGGCGCCGGAGCGCGGTACGCAGGTGATCCTGGACATCCCGGTACGGGCCCAGAAGTAGCCGGTCCGCAAAAGCAATGAGCCCCGGACCAGTGTGGTCCGGGGCTGAAAGCTCGTGCGATGGGGGTACCCCCATGCCCTTAAGGCTATGGGGGAGCATCGGGGGTACTGCGCGCTGCGGCTCGGGGGCGGGAGATGCGTACGCGCTGTACGCGCCGCCAAGCTCAGGCTGTTGCGGGGCGGGAGTGTCAGGCGGAGGCCTGACGGGCCCGGTTGCGGGCGGCACGGCGCTTCATCGCGCGACGCTCGTCCTCGCTGAGACCACCCCAGACGCCGGAGTCCTGACCGGACTCAAGCGCCCACTGCAGGCACTGCTCCATGACGGGGCAGCGGCGGCAGACGGCCTTGGCTTCCTCGATCTGCAGCAGCGCAGGACCGGTGTTGCCGATGGGGAAGAAGAGCTCGGGGTCTTCCTCGCGGCAAACGGCGTTGTGACGCCAGTCCATGGCTGCTACCTCTCCTTGGTATTACATGCAAGTTGCTTGTGAATGTGAACGCTTTCACGAATCCCTCAACAAGTGAAGGGCCGACCGTCAGGTTGCCCTGCCGTGGTCCTGTGTTTTGGAGAGGGGTTCCGGTGATCTATGGAGGCTGGTCTTGCGGGCCGTCCCGATCGCCACGTAGAGACTCGCAAACCTCAGCGGCGGATACAACCCCTTCCGGAAAGTTTTTTTTGATTCCTCGGTGTCGACTAGGTCACAGCCGTACTTCCATGGGGTGGATCCTGGCCTAAACGTTCGAGTGAAAGGACTTCAGCCCTTTCTGCTCACACAATCACACGCAGTGCACGGCGTACGCCTGTGAACGTCACGCTAGTACGCAGCCCGAGGTGGTCGCCGTCCATCTGAAGGGGTAGCGGGGCCTTCGAATGCAAGGTGAACTGGTCCAGGTCGTGCAGTGAGACGGCGTGCTTGCCATGGGGTCCCCGCTCGGGGGACGAAGTGAGCAACTGGGTCGCATACCGGGCAACGGCGACCGTGGACATCCGGCTGAGACCGAGTACGTCGAGTCCCGTATCGAACGACGCCTTAGGCGACGCGTACACCGGGCGATTGCCCAGATAGGTCCACGGAGAGGTGTTGCAGACTATGGACAGCACCAAATCGGTCACCGGTTCGGCGCCGGGCCGCTCCAGTGTGATCGTGCCGTGCCGCCGGTTGGGCTCCTGCAGGAACTGGCGCAGGGCCTGGCGCATATAGAGGGCGTGCGTGGACTTCCTGCCCCGCTCCCGCTGCTGCTCGACCCGGCCGACCACACCCGCGTCGAAGCCGAGCCCCGCGCAGAAGGTGAACCACCTCGCGGGCACCCCCTCGTCCTCGGTGCCCGGCGTCCCCCCGGCGATCCCCATCCCCACCGTCCGCTCGCTGCCCTCGCGCAGCGCGTCCAGCAGCGCGCCGGTCGCCTCCACGGCGTCGTTGGGCAGGCCCAGCGCGCGGGCGAAGACATTGGTGGAACCGCCCGGGACCACGGCGAGGCGCGGCAGGCGGTCCGGGTCGGGGCCGGCGTGCAGCAGGCCGTTGACGACTTCGTTGACCGTGCCGTCGCCGCCGAGGGCCACCACCAGGTCGACGTCCTCACTGTCCGCCGCCTGCCGGCCCAGGTCGTGCGCGTGGCCGCGGTACTCGGTGGTGACCGCTTCCAGCTTCATCTCGCTGGCCAATGCATGGATCAGGACATCGCGCGTACGTGCGCTTGTGGTGGTTGCCGCCGGATTGACCACGAGAAGTGCACGCATGGATTGCAGCGTACCTACTGGGGGGTACCGGGCCCACACCGGAGAGGGATCCAGTAGGAGAATCAGAGCGTGAAGCTCGCCACGGGCGCGGCTGCCGTGCCCCGGGCGCCCGCGGGGGCGGACACCGCGAGGGCTACCCTTCTGGGGTGAGTACTGAGCAGAAACCCGCCCCGGAAACCGGACCCCGCCCGCGGCGGCTGACCTACGCGGCGGCGCTCGCCGCGCTGGAGGGGCTTGCCCTGGTGGCCGGCGGGATCTGGATCCTCGTCCTGGGCCTCACAGGTGACCCTGACGACCGTCAGCAGGCCGTCACCGGCGGAGTGACGCTGGTCGTGCTCGCGCTGCTGCCGCTGCTGGCCGCCCGCGGACTGCTCGCCCGGCGCGGCTGGTCGCGGGGCCCGGCCGTGATCACCCAGATCCTGGCGCTGCCGATGGCCTACAACCTGCTGCAGGCCGACAGCATCGCCATCCCCGCCGGGATCGCCCTCGCGGTGGTCGCCGTCACCGCGCTGGTCCTGCTGATCAACGCCGAGACGACCCGGGCCCTCGGAATCCGAGGACCCGGAAGCGTCCAAGGCCAGAAGTAGCTCACTCCTCCACGAGGAGCTTCTCCCGCAGCTGGGCCAGCGTGCGCGCCAGCAGGCGCGACACATGCATCTGCGAGATGCCGACCTCCTGCGCGATCTGCGACTGCGTCATGTTGCCGAAGAACCGCAGCAGCAGGATGCGTTTCTCGCGCGGCGGCAGATCCTCCAGCAGCGGCTTGAGGGACTCGCGGTACTCGACGCCCTCCAGCGCCTCGTCCTCCGCGCCCAGGGTGTCCGCCACGGCCGGCGACTCGTCGTCGGTGTCGGGGACGTCCAGGGACAGCGTGGAGTACGCGTTCGCGGACTCCAGGCCCTCCAGGACCTCCTCCTCCGAGATGCCCAGCTTCTCGGCCAGCTCATGGACCGTGGGGGAGCGGCCGTGCAGCTGCGAGAGCTCCGCCGTCGCCGTGGTGAGCGCGAGACGCAGCTCCTGAAGCCTGCGCGGGACGCGCACCGCCCAGCCCTTGTCGCGGAAGTGCCGCTTGATCTCGCCGACGACCGTCGGGGTCGCGTACGTCGAGAACTCCACCCCGCGGTCCGGGTCGAAGCGGTCGACCGACTTGATCAGGCCGATGGTGGCGACCTGGGTGAGGTCGTCCAGCGGCTCGCCGCGGTTGCGGAAGCGGCGGGCGAGATGCTCGACGAGCGGCAGATGCATCCGGACCAGCTGGTTGCGCAGCTCCGCGTACTCCGGGCTGCCGTCCTTCAGCTTGCGCAGCTCGACGAACATGGCACGCGCTCCGCTGCGGTCCTGCGGCTCGCGTTCCTGTACCTCGTGCTGCGTGGCCGGCACGCCCTGATCGTCGTCTCGCTCGTGCTCGCTCATCGTCCCGCCCGTCGCCCTCTGTCGAGCTCTCGTCTCAGCCCGGCCGGGGGTGCCCCCGATCCGCCTCTGTGGAGGCGAGCCCTGCACGGCGCTGTCCCGGGAACCCGCCCGCGCGGAGGCCGCGTCGTCCTCCGGATGCGGCCTGGCCTGCTCGGGAATGCCGTCAACGCCGTCCGCCAAGTGTCGGGAACCGCCCGGAGCGACTGCGTCGTCGGCGTTCTCGGCCGGCAGCTCCCGTGTGCCGCGCTCTTCGTCCCGCACCGGCCCGTCCCCGTCCCTC
This sequence comes from Streptomyces sp. P17, assembly GCF_032436805.1. Taxonomy (NCBI): domain Bacteria; kingdom Bacillati; phylum Actinomycetota; class Actinomycetes; order Kitasatosporales; family Streptomycetaceae; genus Streptomyces; species Streptomyces sp. P17. The sequence continues at coordinate 89,540 of NZ_JAVRBF010000012.1, forward strand.
ACGCCGGCCCGGGTCCCGCGCCGCGCTGTTTGTAGAGGCTGATCGAAACGGTCTTGTCGTCGTCCACGGCGGAGGAGACCTTGCCCGCGAGGGCGGACAGCACGGTCCAGGCGAAGGTGTCCCGTGACGGTGCGTGACCGCCAGTGGTCGGCGCCGAGACGGTGACCTCCAGCGAGTCGTCGACGAGCCGGAACACACAGCTGAGCACTGAGCCGGGCACGGCCTGCTGAAGCAGGATCGCGCAGGCCTCGTCCACCGCGATGCGCAGGTCCTCGATCTCGTCGAGGGTGAAGTCCAAACGGGCCGCGAGACCGGCAGTCGCCGTACGCAGCACCGACAGGTAGGCACCCGCAGCCGGCAGCCGGACTTCCACGAAGTCCTGGGTCGCGGGCTCGCCTGCGATCTGGGACACCCTCACCTCCAAGGTGGTACAAGCTTTACGGGGCCGAGGGTCGCCCCCCGGGGTAACGCGATGTGTGGTTCAGCGGTGACGCTATCGCGCTCCGAACTTTCCTGTCCCCAGGACCCCAACCCCTTGCTGTCACTCATAGTAAACACACGGATACGCTCCGTGGCTAGGGGGTCTGCGGGCCCAATTGGGAAGAGCGCGCGCCGGTTTGACGTACCCACGCGTTCGACGGTCGAACCGTCCGGATCCGCAGCCGTCGCGTCACACGAGGACGTGGTCCACGAAGCACCACCGCCAGCTCTCCCCGGGCTCGAAGGTACGCATCACCGGATGCCCGGAGTCCTTGTGGTGCTCGGTCGCGTGCCGTCCGGGTGAGGAGTCGCAGCAGCCGACGTGACCGCAGGTGAGGCACAGCCGCAGCTGTACCGGATGGGTGCCGTCCGCCAGGCACTCCGGACACGTCTCGCTGAGCGGTCCGGGTTCCGGGTGCGGCAGCACGTCGGCATGCGTGCACTGTTTCATGATTGCCAGGTTACGACGGGCGCGCGGAAGGCCGCGTGGAAAAACGAGGGCGGGCGAACGGCGATGAGTGAGGGCGGGCGAGGTTCATGGACGTGATGCCGCTGCTGTTGTTGGTGGCGGGCAGTGCCGCGGTCGCCGCGGGGGCCCGGCGGACCCCCGTCCCGGCGCCGCTGCTGCTGGTGGCGGCGGGCCTCGCGGTGTCGTATGTGCCCGGGGTGCCCGACTACACCCTCGACCCGCACATCGTGCTGCCGCTCATCCTGCCGCCGCTGCTGCACACGGCCGCCAGCGACAGCTCCTATCTGGATCTGCGGGCGCAACTGCGGCCCGTCGCGCTGCTGTCGGTCGGGTACGTGCTCTTCGCGACCTTCGCCGTGGGCTGGGCCGCGTACATGATCGTGCCCGGTCTGCCGCTCACCGCGGCCCTGGTGCTGGGCGCGGTGGTGGCGCCGCCCGACGCGGTCGCGGCCACGGCTGTCGCGCGCCGGGTGGGACTGCCGTCGAGGATCACCACGATCCTCCAGGGCGAGTCCCTCGTGAACGACGCGACCGCGATCACCGCCTACCGAGTGGCGCTCGCGGCGGCGGTCGGCGAGGGCGCCACCTGGGCCGGCGGCATCGGCGAGTTCCTGGTCGCGGCGATCGGCGGCATCGGCATCGGCCTGGTGCTCATGGTGCCGATCCACTGGCTGCGCACTCACGTGAAGGAGGCGCTGGTGCAGAACACGCTGTCCCTGCTGATCCCGTTCGTCGCCTACGCCGTCGCCGAGCAGGTGCACGCCTCCGGGGTGCTCGCGGTCGTGGTCGTCGCGCTGTGGCTGGGACACCGCGCGTGGGAGGTCGATTTCGCGACTCGCCTCCAGGAGGAGGCCGTGTGGAAGATGGTCGCCTTCGTGCTGGAGTCGGCGGTGTTCGCACTGATCGGACTGCAGCTGCCGGTGGTCCTCAAGGGCCTTGGGGAGTACGAGGGAGGCCGCGCCGCCGGGTACGCGATCGTCATCTTCCTCGTGGTCGTCGCCTCCCGGTTCGTGTGGGTGTATCCGGCGACCTTCCTGCCGCGCATGATGTCGGCCCGGATCCGGGAGCGGGAGGAGAACCCGACCTGGAAGGGGCCCTTCGTCATCGCCTGGGCCGGGATGCGGGGCGTGGTCTCGCTCGCCATCGCCTTCTCCATCCCGCTCACCGTGCACGGCGGCGAGGACTTCCCCGAGCGCAACCTGATCCTGTTCCTGACCTTCACCACGGTCATCGGCACCCTGGTCGTCCAGGGCGTCACCCTCCCGCCGCTGATCCGCGTGCTGAAGCTGCCCGGCCGCGACGTACAGGCCGAGACCCTCGCCGAGGCCAACGCCCAGGCCCAGGCCTCGCGGGCCGCCGAAAGACGCCTCGACGAACTCCTCTCCGACGAACGCAACGCGCTCCCGCCCCCGCTCGCCGACCGCCTCCGCACCGTCCTGGAACGCCGCCGCAACGCCGTCTGGGAACGCCTCGGCCAGGTCAACCCGGTCACCGGAGAGACCGTCGACGACACCTACCGACGACTGTCCCGCGAAATGATCAGCGCCGAGCGGTCGGTCTTCGTGAAACTCCGCGACGGCCGCTACATCGACGACGAGATGCTCCGGACGCTGCTGCGCCGACTGGACCTGGAGGAGGCGGCGGCGTTCCGGGAGGCGGCGTGAAGGTGCCTACGGGAAGGGGCGTCCGGTGACCACGGCCGCGATTGTCGTCCCGCGCGGGAAGGCGCCCTCCTCCGCGAGGGCGACCAGTCCGTACAGCAACTTGGCGACATACAGACGTTCCACGGGCACGCCGTGGCGGTGCTCGAAGTCCGAGGCGAAGGCTTCCAGTCCGGGGGCGGTGCGGGCGTAGCCGCCGAAGTGGAAGCGGTCGTCGAGGGCCCAGGTGCCTCGGGGGCCGCCGAAGGCCCGGTGCTGCAGGGTGCGTATGTCGTCCGTCAGGAAGCCGCCCTTCAGGACGGGGATGCCGAGGGCCCGCTGGCCGGGGGCGAGGCCGGCGGCCAGGCCGGCGAGGGTGCCGCCGGTGCCGCAGGCGAGGGCGACGAGGTCGGCGCGGCCGCGGAGCTCCGCGCCGAGGTCGCGGCAGCCGCGCACGGCGAGGTCGTTGCTGCCGCCCTCCGGGACGACGTACGCGTCCTCGGCGCCCGCCGCGCGCAGGATCGCCGCCAGGGTGTCCGGTTCGGTTTTGCGGCGATACGTCGATCTGTCGACGAAGTGCAGGCGCATGCCGTAGCCCGCGCACCGGGCCAGGGAGTCGTTCAGGGGACGGTCGGACAGTTCCTGGCCGCGGACCACGCCGACCGTGGGCAGGCCCAGAAGGCGGCCCGCCGCGGCCGTGGCGCGAAGGTGGTTGGAGTAGGCGCCGCCGAAGGTGAGGACGGCCCGGCCGGCCGCCGCGGTGAGGTTCGGGGCGAGCTTTCGCCACTTGTTGCCGATGAGCTCCGGGTGGATCAGGTCGTCACGCTTGAGGAGCAGGCGGACGCCGGAGCGGGCGAAACGGTCGTCGACGAACTCCTGGAGCGGCGAGGGGAGCCGGGGGCGGAGGGCGTCGAGGCTGGTCACGGGACCATTGTCGCCCGGTTCATCGGGGTCGGTTACTGCCGTGGAAATGATCGGTGCGTCGGCCGCCGAACGCGGCCTGCTGTACCGCGGGTTGTACCGAAACAGGAGGATCGTGAACCAGCCGTTCGTACGGCGTGCGAGCCGTTTCGGACAACAAGCGGAATCGGGCCGGTGGACAGGAAATGCCCATGTGCCCAGTCGTCCGTGATCCATTCCCGCTCTTTCGTGTAATAGCACCGGCACGCTCCGTGAGGAAGGCTTGGTCCTGCGAATCGATGCCCGGCGCCGAATGGCGTCGGCGCATGACCGGGAGGGCAATTCCTTATGTCGGTAGGCGAAGAGATCCGCACTGATGAAGGCAGGCCGCAGCAGAGTCTCGGCACCGGCGCCGCGCGGAACCTGGCCACCACGACCAAGTCCGCGCCCCAGATGCAGGAGATCAGCTCACGCTGGCTGCTGCGCATGCTGCCGTGGGTGAATGTGCAGGGCGGCACTTATCGAGTGAACCGCCGCCTGACCTACGCCGTGGGGGACGGCCGTATCACCTTCGTGAAGACCGGTGACCGTGTCGAGGTCATCCCCGCGGAGCTGGGCGAACTGCCCGCGCTGCGCAGTTACGAGGACCAGGACGTGCTCGCCGAGCTCGCCCGGCGCTGTGAGCAGCGCGAGCTCGCCGCCGGTGAGGTGCTCGTCTCCTTCGGCAGCCCCGCCGACGAGGTGTATCTGCTGGCGCACGGCCGCGTGGAGAAGGTCGGCACCGGCCCCTACGGCGACGACGAGTCCCTCGGTGTGCTGGCCGACGGCGCCTACCTCGGCGACCAGGCGCTGCTCGGCTCCGACGCCATCTGGGAGTACACGGTCCGCACCGTCACCGCGTGCACCGTCCTCGTCCTGCCCCGCCAGGACGTCGAGCAGATCGCTGAGCGCGCCGACTCGCTGCGCGAGCACCTCGACGCGCAGCGCTCGATCCCCGCCCAGCGCGCCAACAAGTACGGCGAGAAGGAGATCGACCTCGCGGCCGGCCACAGCGGCGAGCCGGACATCCCGCACACCTTCGTCGACTACGAGGCCAGGCCCCGTGAGTACGAGCTGAGCATCGCCCAGACCGTGCTGCGCATCCACTCCCGCGTGGCCGACCTCTACAACCAGCCGATGAACCAGACCGAGCAGCAGCTCCGGCTGACCGTCGAGGCGCTCAAGGAGCGCCAGGAGCACGAGCTCATCAACAACCGCGAGTTCGGGCTGCTCAACAACTGCGAGTACGAGCAGCGGATCCAGCCCCACGACGGCGTGCCGGGGCCCGACGACATGGACGAACTGCTCAGCAGGCGCCGCGGCACCAAGCTGTTCCTCGCCCACCCGCGCGCGATCTCCGCGTTCGGCCGCGAGCTCAACAAGCGCGGACTGGTGCCCGAGACCATCGAGATGGCCGGCAACCGCATCCCCACCTGGCGCGGGGTGCCGATCTTCCCGTGCAACAAGATCCCGGTCAGCGACGCCCGTACGACCTCGATCATCGCCATGCGTACCGGCGAGGCCGAGCAGGGGGTCATCGGGCTTCAGCAGGCCGGTATCCCCGACGAGATCGAGCCGAGCCTGTCGGTGCGGTTCATGGGCATCAACGAACAGGCGATCATCAAGTACCTGGTGACCGCCTACTACTCGGCCGCGGTCCTGGTGCCGGACGCGCTCGGCGTGCTGGAGAACGTCGAGATCGGGCGGTGGCGGTGACCCTCCCGCGGACAACCGGTGTCCCCGCCCTCCGGGGCGGGTACATCCTGGGGGTGCCCAGTGACCGAGACGCGTGAAAGGCGGAGGCCCATCGGGACCCAGACACATGCCGGACCGGGTCCGCTCGACGGGCAGGAGGCGATGGCGATCCTGGAGCGCGCGCGAGGGTCCGTCGACCCCGAACTGCGTTCCGCCATCGACTCGTTGCCGACCTCCATGCGCCGGATCGCGCTCTACCACTTCGGCTGGGAGCACGCGGACGGCACACCCGCGGCGGGCAACGCGGGCAAGGCGATCCGCCCCGCGCTCGTCCTCACCGCGGCCGAGGCACTCGGTGGTCCACCCGCCCGCAAGGCCGCGGTACGGGCCGCCGCGGCGGTGGAGCTGGTTCACAACTTCACGCTGCTGCACGACGATGTGATGGACCGGGACACCACCCGACGGCACCGGCCCACCGCCTGGACCGTGTTCGGCGACGCCGACGCGATCCTCGCCGGGGACGCCCTCCAGGCCCTCGCCCTCAGACTGCTCGCCGAGGATCCGCATCCGGCGTCCACCGGGGCCGCCGCCCGGCTCGCCGCCTGTGTCGTCGAACTGTGCGAGGGCCAGCACGCGGACACCGCCCTGGAGCAGCGGGCCTGCGCCGAGGTCGGCCTCGACGAGGCGCTCGCCATGGCGGAGGCCAAGACGGGAGCGCTGCTGGGCTGCGCCTGTGCCCTCGGCGCGCTGTACGCGGGCGCGGCGGGGGAGGACGTGGAGGCGATGGACGCCTTCGGCCGTGAGGCCGGGCTCGCCTTCCAGCTCATCGACGATGTCATCGGCATATGGGGCGACCCGCGGCGCACCGGCAAACCGGCCGGCGCGGACTTTGCCGCCCGCAAGAAGTCGCTGCCGGTCGTCGCCGCGCTCACCTCCGGTACCGCGGCGGCGGCGGAGCTGGCCGAGCTGTACGAAGTGCCGTACGGCAAGGGCGGTATGGCGGCCGAGGAGGAGACCGCGCGCACCGCGCTGGCCGTGGAACAGGCGGGCGGACGTGACTGGGCGCAGGTCCAGGCCGCCGACCGGATGGCCCGCGCGATGCAGGAACTGGCCCGAGCGGTACCCGAACCGGAGGCGGCGGGCGGTCTGCTGGCCCTGGCCGAGTTCGTCACCCGGCGCAGCACCTGAATCCCCGGACCGGTGGCCGTGCGGCTCCTGACCCCGCACGGCCACCGGCTCCGGCCTGACGGGTCCCGCACATCCCCACGGTGTGCGGGGCCCGTTCGCTCACCGATCCACCCGATCCGGACGGACACGAGCACCGCCCGGCGCGGGTCCGGACGTGGCAGGGCACCGCCCGGTACGGGTCCGGACGTGGCAGGGCACCGCCCGGTACCGGCCCGGACGCGCGCCACACCGCCCGGTGACGCGCACCACACCAGCCCGGCACCGAATCCGAGAGCCCCCCGCACCCCCGCCACCGAATCCCGACAATCTTCGGCCGCCCCCGCCACGCGCGCCCCAACCGCCCTACGATCAAGGCTGGTTGAGACGAAGGGGCGGGACATGGGTGTGGCGATCCGGGCGGCGGGCGAGGCGGACCGGGACTTGGTGGTGGGGCTGCTGGACGAGGCATTCCAGGGTGATCCGGTCAGCGCTTGGGTCTTTCCCGGTGCCGAGTACCGCCGGGCGACCCATCACCGGCTGATGGCGGCCTTCACCGACATCGTGCTCGCCGAGGGGCGGGTCGACCTGACCGAGGACGGCTCGGCCTGCGCGCTGTGGCTGCCGACCCCGGCCGGGGAGCACGACCCCGATGACGACGGGCCCGCGCAGCTCCGAGACGCGGTCGACCCGGAGAACGAGCGCGTCGAGCTGATCGGCCGGCTCACCGCTCGGATCCACCCCTGCGACAGTGCCCATCAGTACCTGTGGATGATCGGCGTCTCGCCCGGCCGGCAGGGCGAGGGACTCGGCTCCGCGCTCATCGGCGCCGTACTCGACCGCTGTGACAGCGAAGGTGTCCCCGCGTACCTGGAGGCGAGCAGCGCCCGCAGCCGGAAGCTGTACGAACGCCTCGGCTTCGCACTCCTCGGCAGCCCCCTCGACCTGCCCGACGGCCCGCAGATGTTCCCGATGTGGCGCGAGCCGCGTCAGGTCTGAGGCACCACCGTCTCCACGATCCGTTCGATCAGCCCCTCCGGAACGCTCACCCCCGGCAGCACACCCTCCAGTACCCCCGGCAGCGTCAGGTGCTCCATGATCAGGCCGAGCATGGCGAGATAGAGCACGGTGACGGTCTCGTCGCCGCCGGGGAGCCCCGCGTTCCGGTGGAACTCCATGCCCTCCGTCAGGTCCCCGCGCACCGACTCCGTGTACGAGGCCCGCAGTTCGGGCCGCCGGGTCGCCTCCAGGCGCATCTCCAGCAGCGCCAGATGGCCGGTGCGGTCGCGGATGGCCCGGCCCATCAGGTCGTGCATGAACGCCGTGACCAGTGACCGGTCCTTCGGCCGCTGGAGCAGCTCGGCGATCACCTCGGGGTCGGGGGCCAGCCGTACGTGCAGCCGGGCGTCGATCTGGCGCAGCAGGTCGTCGCGCCCGGTGAAGTAGTTGGAGGCCGTACCCACCGGCACCCCGGCCTCGGCGTCCACCGCGCGGAAGGTCAGTCCGCGCGCCCCTTCCCGCGCGAGCACCTCCACACCGGCGTCCACCAGTGCCGCCCGCCGCTCCGGATTCCTGGCCAATGCGGAATCTCCTCTCCCACTTCAATCCCGCTCCGGAAAAAGCCTGCAACCACTACATGTGAAGTACTACAACTGCAGTTGTTCAAACGACAGCCTACGGAAAGAGCCCCGGCTTGCGAAAGCTCACGTACTACATCGCCTGCTCCAGCGACGGCTTCATCGGCGACCCGAACGGCGACGCCACGTCGATGTTCGCGTTCCTGGACGAGGAGTTCCTCGGCTACCTCGCCTCGACCTGGCCGGACACCATCGCGGCCCAGGGCCGTGAACACCTCGGCCTCAAGGGTGCCGAGAACCTCCACTTCGACACGGTGATCCAGGGCCGCGGCAGCTACCAGCTCGCCCTCGACGCCGGCACCGCCAGCCCGTACGGCCATCTGCGCGAGTATGTCGCCTCGCGCTCCCTCGGCCCCTCCCCGGACCCGAACGTGACCGTGATCGACGGCGACCTGGTCGCCCGGATCCGGGAACTGAAGGCCGAGGACAGCGAACTGGGCATCTGGCTCTGCGGCGGCTCCCAGATCGCGGGTGAACTGCTCGACGAGATCGACGAGCTGGTCATCAAGACCTACCCGCAGGTCTACGGCTCGGGGATGCCGATGTTCGGCGGCGCCGGGTTCGCCGTCACCGACTTCGCCCTGCAAGAGGTCCGCACGTTCGGTAACGGAGTGCTCGTCCGCACCTACGCACGGAAGCGCTGACCGGCCTACCCTGAGGACATGGACAGCGAAGAACACGCCTGTCCCGTCTGCGGGCAGTCCGTCGAAACGGTCGTCCGGCGTCACAAGACGCTGGGCGCATGGGTACCGCGCTGGGTGGCAGGCCCCTGCCGTAATCCCCAGTGCGAGGCGTTCGTCGAGCACGGCGACGAGGAAGAGCCCCGCGAGCACCACCAGTACCACCGGCGCCGCGCACATCATGAGCCGGCCGAGCGCCGGGAGGAGCCCGAGAAGCCCGAGAAGCCCGCCGCGAGCAATTCCTGAAACGTCGTCCCGAACCATGTCGAGAACCCGGGCCCGGCTCCGACGTCCCCTGTGAGAGCCGCCCGACAGGCGGCGCGAGACAAAGGAGCCAGTCATGAAGTATCTGGTCATGGTGCAGGGCAGCCAGGCGGACTACGAGGCGATGAAGGGCAAGGCGTCGGAGAACTCGCCGGCCTGGAGCGAGCAGGACGTGCAGGCGATGTTCGCCTTCATGGGCGCGATCAACGACGACCTCGCCGAGACCGGCGAACTGGTCGACGCCCAGGGTCTGGCCGAGCCCGCCCGCACCCGGCACGTGGATCTCGGCCCGGACGGCAAGCCCGTCATCACCGACGGACCGTACGGCGAGACCAAGGAGCTGCTGGCGGGCTACTGGGTCCTGGACTGCGCGAGCCTGGAGCGGGTCACGGAGATCGCCGCCCGTGTCCTGCAGTGCCCGCAGCCCGAGGGCGCGCCCGTGTACCCGGTCGTGATCCGGCCCATCGGCGAGGACACCGGAGACGTCTGAACCCGATGAGCGACACCGTCGAGGACCTGCTGCGCCGGCACGCGCCGCAGGTCCTCGGTGCGCTCGTGCGGCGGTACGGCCATTTCGACGCCGCCGAGGACGCCGTACAGGAGGCGCTGCTCGCCGCGGCCGGGCAGTGGCCGGCGGCCGGGGTGCCCGACAATCCGCGCGGCTGGCTCATCAAGGTGGCCTCGCGGCGGCTCGTGGACGCGCTGCGCGCCGACGACGCCCGGCGGGCGCGGGAGGAGAAGGCGGTGGCGCTCGGGGAACGCCTCGCGCCCGGGCAGGACCGCGCACCCCGCGAGGACGACACCCTCTCCCTGCTCTTCCTGTGCTGCCATCCCGACCTGACCCCGCCCGCGCAGATCGCGCTCACCCTGCGCGCGGTCGGCGGTCTGACCACGGCGGAGATCGCCCGCGCCTGGCTCGTCCCCGAGGCGACCATGGCCCAGCGCATCAGCCGGGCCAAGCAGAAGCTGCGCGGTGTGAGCTTCGGGCGCCCCGACCACTGGGCGGAGCGGCTGCCCGCCGTCCTGCACACCCTCTACCTGATCTTCAACGAGGGGTACACGGCGACCTCGGGCCGCAGCCTGCAGCGCCGCGATCTCGCCGGCGAGGCGATCCGGCTGACCCGCACGGCCCACCGGCTGCTCCCGGCCTCCGGCGAGGTGACCGGGCTGCTCGCGCTGATGCTGCTCACCGACGCCCGCCGCGACGCCCGTACCGGTCCGCACGGCGACCTCGTGCCCCTCGACGAACAGGACCGCGACCGCTGGGACAAGGCCGCGATCGAGGAGGGCGTCGCGCTGGTCACCCACGCCCTTCGGCGCGGCCCCGCCGGCCCCTACCAACTGCGCGCGGCCATCGCCGCCGTCCACGACGAGGCACCGTCCGCGGAGGCCACGGACTGGCGGGAGATCCTGGGCCTCTACGACGTGCTGGTGGGCCTCGTCCCGGGCCCCGTCGAGCGCCTCAACCGCGCGGTCGCCGTCGCCATGGTGCGCGGTCCTGAGGCCGGGCTCGCGGAAGTGGACGCGCTGGAGGGGGAGTTGGGGCACCGGCGGGATGCCGTACGGGGGCATCTGCTGGAGCGGGCCGGGGACCTCGACGCGGCCCGGGCGGCCTACGAGTCGGCGGCCGCGCAGACCATGAGCCTGCCCGAGCAGCGGTATCTGCGGGGGCGGGCGGCGCGGCTGAACCCGTAACGTGGCGTCATGTCCACCACCATCGTGCACCTCACCGAACGCTCCCTGTGGGAGGAAGCCCGCGCCCGCGGGACGTACGAGATGTCCACCCGCGGCCGCACCCTCCAGGAGGAGGGCTTCATCCACTGCTCGACCCGCGGGCAACTGCCGAAAGTGGCCGCTTTCCTCTATGCCGACTACGACGGCCCCGACGAGCTCGTGCTGCTCGTCATCGACCCCGCCCGGCTCGGCGTAGAGGTGAAGTACGAGGCCCCCGAGCCCGGTGCCGAGGAGTTCCCGCACATCTACGGGCCGATCCCGGTGGACGCCGTGGTGGGCGTGGAGCCGTGGGCGTGAGCGGGCGGCGCCGGTTATGGCGGTGGGCCATGGCCGTGTGGCTGGTCGCGGTGGCCGTCGGCGGCGGGCTCACCCTGTGGCTCCAGGACGCGGGGGAGCCGGAGGGGGCCTATCAGTGGCAGGAGGCCGAGCCTCCCGACGTGGACATGGACTCCGACTGCCCGGGCCCGGGCATCACCCCGCCGCCCCGGGACGACGGGAGGATCGTCCTGTGCGCCTACGCGACGGCCCGTTAGGCCGGCAGCCCGCCCGTCCGCGGATCCCGGCCCGTCAGGCAGTACAGGCCGCCCGCGGGATCGCGCATCACGCGCCAGTGGGTGCCGCGGTACACGAGCGTGGCGCCCAGCTCTTCGTGAGCCGTCCGGGCGGCGTCGATGTCAGTGCAGGCCAGGTCGAGATGGGCCGACGACGGGCGCTCCTCGCCGAGGCGCTGGAGCAGGATGCGGATCGGCAGCCCCGCCGGGGGCTTGACCACGTGGAACTCCGGGAGGGAACCCGGCAGCGACGCCCACTCGGGCAACAGCGCGCTCCAGAAGGCGACTTCGGCGTCGTAGAGCGAAGGCGGGATGTCCAGGCACACCTGGTCGAGGCGGGTTCCGCGCACCGCGGGCGGGCGCAGCGACTCCCCGTGCCAGGGCACCGCGCAGAACAACTGCCCGGCCGGCGACCGCAGTACGGCCCAGCCCCCGTGCTCGGAGACCATCCCGGCCCCGGCCCGCCGGGCCTCCTTCACGAAGCCCGTGACGTCCTCGACGGCGAAGTCCAGGTGGGCGCCGCCGGGCCCTTCCGCGACCCCCTGGACCTTGACGCAGGCGTCGCCGGACTCGGGGAGCAAGGTCACGAACTCGCCCTGGTCGCCCCGGAGTTCCGACAGGCGCGTGCCGGTGGCGGCGGTCCAGAAGTCGCAGGCGGGGCCGAAGACGGCGGCGGGCCGGTCGACGAAGGCGTACGTCCAGCGAAGGGTCATGGGCGTGATCGTAGTCAGCCCTGCTTCGACGGCTCCATGAAGCGCAGCATGTTCCCGGCCGGGTCCCGGAAGGCGCAGTCGCGCACGCCGTACGGCTGGTCCGTCGGCTCCTGGATCACGTCGGCGCCGGACTCCCGTACCCGGGCGTACAGCTCGTCGCAGTCGGAGGTGGTGAAGTTGACCCCGCGCAGCACGCCCTTGGCGAGCAGCTGGGCCATCACCTCCTTGTCGGCGGGGGAGGTGTCCGGGTCCGCGGCGGGCGGCTCCAGCACGATCTCCACGTCCGGCTGCAAGGGCGACCCGACGGTCACCCAGCGCATCCCCTCGAACCCGACGTCACCGCGGACCTCAAGGCCCAGCACGTCGCGGTAGAAGGCGATCGCCTTGTCGTGGTCGTCGACGGCGAGGAAGCACTGCTTGAGTCTGATGTCCATGACGGCAGATTAGGGCGCGACCGGTGATGCGGCCGCTACGACCGCTTCGGCCGGGTGAACCGCCGGGCCACGCACGCCGGAATCGTCTCGCCGTCCTCGTGCGAACGGGCCCGGTAGGCGCTCGGCGTCTGGCCGACCAGCTCGGTGAAGCGCGCGCTGAAGGAGCCGAGCGAGGTACAGCCGACGGCCATGCAGACCTCCGTCACGCTCAGGTCGCCGCGCCGCAGCAGCGCCTTGGCGCGCTCGATCCTGCGGGTCATGAGATAGCCGTACGGCGTCTCGCCGTACGCGGCGCGGAAGCTGCGCTGGAAGTGGCCGGGGGACATCAGCGCGGTCCGGGCGAGCGCCGTGACGTCGAGGGGCTCGGTGTACTCGCGGTCCATGCGGTCGCGCGCCTGCCGCAGCCGGACCAGGTCCTCGGTGTTCACCCCGCCAGCATCCCACGACGGACGGCCGAAGGGGCCCGGCCGCGTACTGCGGACGGGCCCCTTCGGGGATGCCCTTCGACCTGCGATGGTGCACCGACCGCCGGTCGCGGCGATCCGAACAGGTCCTGGATCAGGCCTTCTTGGTCTCCCAGAAGATCTTGTCGATCTGGGCGATGTAGTCCAGCGCCTTCTGGCCGGTGGCCGGGTCGGTGGACGCCTTGGCGGCCGACAGGGCCTTCAGGGCGTCGTTGACCAGCTGGTGCAGCTCCGGGTACTTCTCGAAGTGCGGGGGCTTGAAGTAGTCGCTCCAGAGGACCGACACGTGGTGCTTGGCGAGCTCGGCGCGCTGCTCCTTGATGACGGTCGCACGCGCCTGGAAGTGCGGGTCGTCGTTGGCGGCCATCTTCTCCTGCACGGCCTTGACCGACTCCGCCTCGATGCGGGCCTGGGCCGGGTCGTACACACCGCAGGGCAGGTCGCAGTGCGCGCTGACCTTCACCTTGGGGGCAAACAGGCGGGAAAGCATGGAGCATTCCTTCCTCGTGATCGTCTTCTCAGGTGGGACATTACTCCCTGAGGGACGGGTTTTCGCGAGTGCCCCCATGGGCTTAGGACAAAAGTCCAGGGTCAGACTGAGACTGGTGGAGGATAGGACCGGGGAGGTGCCGGTGATGCCGGAACTGTCGCAGGAGACCGAACGCGGGCGGCCGTTGCTGCCCTTCGGGCCGGCCGAGGTGACCGGGCCGTCCATGGTGCCCACGCTGCACCACGGGGACCGGCTGCTGGTGCACTACGGGGCCCGGATCCGGCCCGGTGACGTGGTCGTTCTGCGCCATCCGTTCCAGCAGGACCTGCTGGTCGTCAAGCGGGCCGCGGAGCGCCGCGAAGGCGGCTGGTGGGTGCTCGGGGACAACGTGTACGCGGGCGGGGACAGCACGGACTACGGGACGGTGCCGGCGGAGCTGGTGCTGGGCAAGGTGCGGGGCCGGTTCCGGCCGCGCAAGGCGGATCAGCGCTCGCCGTTCGCGCTGGTGCGCTGGGCGCTGTCCGCCGTGCGGCCGGTGCTGTCCGACCGGTCCGCCTCCAGGCGCTTGCGGGCCCGGTAGGCGGCCACGTTCGCGCGGGTGGCGCAGCGGTCGGAGCAGTAGCGCCGGGAGCGGTTGGTCGAGGTGTCGAGGTAGGCGTTGCGGCACGGCGCTGCCTCGCACAGGCCGAGCCGGTCCACGCCGTACTCCGTCAGATGGAAGGCCAGGCCCATCGCCGCGATGGCCGCGTAGCCCGCGGTCGCGTTCGAGGGGTGGTCGGCGAGGTGCATGTGCCACAGCGGGCGGCCGTCGTCGTCCCGGAAGTCGTGCCCGGAGATCTGGGGGCTGACCGGGAACTCCAGCAGGAGCGAGTTCAGCAGGTCCACCGCGAGCGTCTCGTCGCCGCCGTCCGCCGCCTCGAAGACCGCGCGCAGCCGGGCCCGGACCGAGCGGAAGCGGGTGACGTCCGCGTCCGTCGCGCGACGGCCCGCCGACTGGTTCACGCCGAACAGATCACGGACGGCCCCGACCGACGTCAGCGCGTCCTTGCCCCGGGCCGGGTCCTCGCTGTTGACGAGCCGTACGGCGTAGTCCGAGTAATAGGCCAGTTCCACTTGTAGTCCTTACGAAGGCGCTCTATGGTCGTGCTGCGGTCGGGGTAACAGACGATTGTGCTTCCAGGGTATTACGCATATGTCCTAAGAGGGAGCTCCCATGACGACCAGTACCGGAACCGACTGGCACGCCTGGCAGGAGAGCTGGGACCGGCAGCAGGAGTGGTACATGCCCGACCGGGAGGAACGCTTCCAGATCATGCTCGACATGGTCGAGGCACTCGTCGGGCCCGAGCCCAGGGTGCTCGACCTCGCCTGCGGCACCGGCTCCATCACCGCCCGGCTGCTGGCCCGTCTGCCCGGCGCCACCAGCACCGGCGTCGACCTCGACCCGGCGCTCCTCGCCATCGCCGAGGGCACCTTCGCGGGCGACGAGCGGGTCACCTTCGTCACCGCCGACCTCAAGGACCCCGACTGGCCGGCGCAGCTGCCGTACGGCTCCTACGACGCCGTCCTGACGGCCACGGCCCTGCACTGGCTGCACCGTGAACCCCTCGCGGCCCTCTACGGTCAGGTCGCGGGTCTGGTCCGCGACGGCGGTGTCTTCATGAACGCGGACCACATGATCGACGACACGACGCCCCGGATCAACGCCGCCGAGCGGGAACTGCGGCACGCGCGCATGGATCAGGCCAGGGCCGACGGCGCCCTGGACTGGGCCGAGTGGTGGCAGGTCGCCGCGCAGGACCCCGTCCTCGCCGAGCCGACCGCCCGCCGCTTCGAGATCTACGGCGAGCACGCCGACGGCGACATGCCGTCGGTGCAGTGGCACGCGCGCGTGCTGCGCGAGAAGGGGTTCGCCGAGGCGCGGTCGGTGTGGTGCTCGCCGTCGGACACCTTGCTGCTGGCGTTGAAGTGACCCGCTGAGGGCCGGAACCCGCGGCCGTGGCAGCGCGAAGGGGCGGTACGGGAATCCCGTACGGCCCCTTCGTCTTCGTCAGTGAAACGTCACAGCACGTCACAGCACCTTGGAGAGGAACGCCTTCGTGCGCTCGTGCTGCGGGTCCGTCAGGACGTCGCGCGGGTTGCCGGACTCGACGACCACACCACCGTCCATGAAGACGAGGTTGTCGCCCACCTCGCGGGCGAAGCCCATCTCGTGGGTGACGACGACCATCGTCATGCCGGACTCGGCGAGGTCGCGCATGACGTCGAGGACGTCACCGACCAGCTCCGGGTCCAGGGCCGAGGTCGGCTCGTCGAACAGCATCAGCTTCGGGTCCATGGCGAGCGCCCGGGCGATCGCCACGCGCTGCTGCTGGCCGCCGGAGAGCTGCGAGGGGTAGGTCCCGGCCTTGTCGGCGAGGCCGACGCGGTCGAGCAGCTCCCTCGCGCGCTCCCTGGCCTGGGCCTTGCTGACGCCCTTGACCTGGATCGGCGCCTCCATGACGTTCTCCGCGGCCGTCATGTGCGGGAACAGGTTGAACCGCTGGAACACCATGCCGATGTCCCGACGCTGCTGCGCGACCTCGCTGTCCTTGAGCTCGTACAGCTTGTCGCCCTTCTGGCGGTAGCCGACCAGATCGCCGTCGACGTACAGCCGACCGGCGTTGATCTTCTCCAGGTGGTTGATGCACCTGAGGAACGTCGACTTGCCGGAGCCGGAGGGGCCGATGAGGCAGAACACCTCGCCGGTCTGCACCTCCAGGTCGATGCCCTTGAGGACCTGTACGGCGCCGAAGGACTTGTGGACGCCCTCGGCCTTCACCATGGCGGTCATGCCCCAGCACCCCTTTCGCGACCCAGTCCGAGCAAGTTCGCCTTGACCTTCTGCCACGGCGTCGCCGGCAGCTGGCGCAGCGAACCGCGGGCGTAGTGGCGCTCCAGGTAGTACTGGAAGACGCTGAACACGCTGGTCATGACCAGGTACCAGATGGAGGCCACGAAGAGCAGCTCCATCACGGCGTACGACGTGGAGCCGATCGTCGAGGTGGCCCGCAGCAGTTCGTTGTACGTCACGACGTAGACCAGCGACGACGTCTTGAGCATGTTGATGAACTCGTTGCCGGTGGGCGGCACGATCACCCGCATCGCCTGCGGGATCACGATCCGGCGCAGCGTCTTGGCGTGGCTCATGCCGAGCGCGTGCGAGGCCTCGGTCTGGCCCTCGTCGACGGCCATCAGACCGGCACGGCAGATCTCGGCCATGTACGCCGCCTCGTTCAGGCCCAGACCCAGCAGGGCCGCCATGAACGGGGTCATGACCTGCACCATCTCGTCCTTGTAGATCGGACCGAGGTTCAGGGTCTCGAAGACCAGCGCCAGGTTGAACCAGATGAGCAGCTGGACGTAGACCGGCGTGCCGCGGAAGATCCAGATGTAGAGCCAGGCGACCGAGCTGGTCACCGGGTTCTTGGACATCCGCATCACGGCCAGGATGACGCCCAGGACCACGCCCATGATCATCGCGAGGATGCTGATCAGCAGGGTGCGGCCGGCGCCCGCCAGGACCGTGGAGTCGAAGACGTAGTCGCCGACGGCGCTCCACTGGATCTTCTCCGCGGTGGCGAACGCGTTGATCAGCAGGGCCAGCAGGGCCAGCACGATCACACCGCTGACCCAGCGGCCGTAGTGGCGGACCGGGATGGCCTTGATCGCCTCGGGCGGGAGGTCCCCGCCCTCCTTGGAGACAACGGCCGACGGCTCCGCGTCGGCCGGCTCCTTGTCGAACTTGTCAGTCACTGTGACTGCCCTTCAGAGGTGCTCGGGACGGTCACTTGCCGCCGTTGATCGCGGCCTTGTCGATCGCGCCGGTCTCGGCGCCCCACTTCTCAAGGATCTTCTTGTAGGTGCCGTCCTCGATGACGGCGTTGACAGCCGCTTCCAGTGCCGCGGTGAGCTGCTTGTTGTCCTTGTTCACCGCGATACCGAACGGACCGGCGTCGACCTGCTCGCCGACGACCTCGAAGTCGTTGCCGCCGCCGGCCTTGCGGGCCAGGTCGACCGCGACCGGGTAGTCGTTGACGCCCGCGACGGCGCCGCCCGACTTCACTCGGGTCTGGGCCTCGGTGTCATTCTCGAACGACTCGATCTTGATCGCCTTGTCACCGGCGTCCGTGCACTTCTTGGACTGGTCCTTCAGCGCCTGCTCGTACGTCGTACCGCGCTGCACGGCGGCCGTCTGGCCGCACAGGTCCTCGATCGAGTTGATGTTCTTCGGGTTGCCCTTCTGGACGTACACGGCGGTGCCGGCCACGAAGTAGTCGACGAAGTCGACACCCGGGCCGAGCTTCTTGCCCTTGTCGTCCAGGCCCTCCTGGCGCTGCTTGTTGTCCGTGATGGAGGACATGGCGATGTCGTAGCGGCCGGTGTTCAGCGAGGTGATCAGGCCGTCGAAGGAGCCGGAGGTGAACTTGAACTCCACGCCCAGCTTCTCGCCCAGCGCGGCGGCGATGTCGGGGTCGACACCGACGATCTTGCCGCCCTCCTGGTACTCCATGGGCGCGTACTCGGCGTTGGTGCCGACCTGGATCTCGCCCTTGTCCTG
This sequence comes from Streptomyces sp. P17, assembly GCF_032436805.1. Taxonomy (NCBI): domain Bacteria; kingdom Bacillati; phylum Actinomycetota; class Actinomycetes; order Kitasatosporales; family Streptomycetaceae; genus Streptomyces; species Streptomyces sp. P17. The sequence continues at coordinate 107,494 of NZ_JAVRBF010000012.1, forward strand.
GATCTTCTTGGGCAGCTTGGAGAAGAGGGGCGCGGTGCTGGACGTCCCGGTCTCCTTCGACTCCGAGCTGCCGCTGTCGGTCTGGTCACCGCAGCCGGTGAGAATCAGGGCGCCTGCGACCGCGATCGAGCCGACCGCTGCCAGCCGGGAGCGCGTGGCGGTCGTACGACGGGTGGTGCGTGCGGTCATGGTGGGTTCCTCCGGCGGATGGGTGGAGTTGCCGATGGGTCGACGAGAGCACACGTCTTCGAGTGTCGCGACCTCGTGTGATTACGGCATCTTGCCATTCGGACTGAGCCATTCAGGGGGCCAGCTATGTCAAAATCGGATAACGGGCTACCCCCGAACCACACCAGGTCGGTACATCACGACCGCACCTTCTTCGGGAATCTCTCCTTCCGGCCGGAAGATCTTCGGCGCATCTCAGGATGCGGATGCTCCGGCGAGGTCGCCTCGGGGCCACTTGAGTGCCGCTCGGGCGCTCGTCAAGAGGGTTTCGGGGGCTTGTTCTCTATAACATCCCATGATTCATGTCACCGCTGCGGTGATCGATGATCGTTCTTCGCTCCGTCATGTGACCTTGCACGTATTGGACTCGTCCTCGACGGCGTCCGTCCGGTAAGAAGGTGCTTTACACCCCTCATCCGGGGCTCAGGGCGCGTGTGCGGCGCGCCCGTCGCGTATACGCCCGCAGTGACCGTACGTATCGGTAACTGGGCCGTGCGCGGTGCCCGCCCACTTCTCAACCAGGAGTGGCCACCCTCAAACCATGAATATCTAAGGGGTCAGACAAAGTGGCAGCGGAGATCGTCAATCCTCGCAGCGACAGCGATACGGGTCAGGACGGAGGGGCGGAGCCCCTCGATTCCTTCGACCCCGCGTTCGCGCTGCACCGCGGCGGCAAGATGGCTGTGCAGGCCACCGTGCCGGTCCGCGACAAGGACGACCTGTCCCTCGCGTACACACCCGGCGTGGCGAAGGTGTGCAGCGCCATCGCCGAGCAGCCGGATCTCGTCCACGACTACACGTGGAAGTCGTCGGTCGTCGCCGTCGTGACGGACGGTACGGCCGTGCTCGGACTCGGCGACATCGGTCCTGAGGCCTCCCTTCCGGTGATGGAGGGCAAGGCGATTCTGTTCAAGCAGTTCGGCGGCGTGGACGCGGTGCCGATCGCGCTGGACTGCACCGGCGTCGACGAGATCGTCGAGACCGTGGTGCGCCTCGCGCCCTCCTTCGGGGGCGTCAACCTTGAGGACATCTCGGCGCCGCGGTGCTTCGAGATCGAGCGCAAGCTCCAGGAGCGCCTCGACATCCCGGTCTTCCACGACGACCAGCACGGTACGGCGGTCGTGACGCTGGCGGCGCTGCGGAACGCCGCGCGGCTGAGCGGGCGGGAGATCGGGCAGCTGCGGGCGGTCATCTCGGGCGCCGGGGCGGCCGGGGTCGCCATCGCCAAGATGCTGGTCGAGGCCGGTATCGGGGATGTGGCGCTCGCCGACCGCAAGGGCATCATCTCGGTGGATCGTGCGGATCTGACCGATGTGAAGCGCGAGGTCGCCGGGTTCACGAACAAGGCGGGGCTGACGGGCTCCCTGGAGGACGCTCTCGCCGGTGCCGATGTCTTCATCGGTGTCTCCGGCGGTACGGTCGCGGAGTCCGCGGTGGCTTCCATGGCGTCCGGCGCGTTCGTGTTCGCGATGGCCAACCCGAACCCCGAGGTGCACCCCGACGTCGCGCACAAGTACGCGGCGGTCGTGGCGACGGGTCGTTCGGACTTCCCGAACCAGATCAACAACGTGCTGGCGTTCCCCGGTATCTTCGCGGGCGCGCTCCAGGTCCGGGCCTCCCGGATCACGGAGGGTATGAAGATCGCGGCGGCGGAGGCGTTGGCCTCGGTGGTCGGGGATGACCTGGCCGCGGACTATGTGATTCCGTCGCCGTTCGATGAGCGGGTTGCTCCGGCGGTCACGGCGGCGGTCGCTGCGGCGGCTCGGGCGGAAGGTGTGGCTCGGCGGTGAGCTGAGTGCGGGTTGGGTGACCCCGGTCGGGTTGGTTTCTCGGCCGGGGTCATTTTTTACCTTGAGGGTGGGCCGGCCGGGTGGTTTTCGCCCCCGCCGCCCCTACCCGTCCATCCCGGGGGCTGCGCCCCCGGAGCCCCCTGTCGGCCCTGAAGGGGCCTCGTCCTCAAACGCCGGACGGGCTGGATGTGCTGGCCGGGGTTGAAGAGCCTGCGCAGATGCGCCGCCGGGTTGGCCGGACGCCTGAGCACAAGAGGGCATGTGTCACAGCCATCCCCGGTTCCGGAGTTGGATGTGCGGGCCTATCGTCAAGGTCATGTTCGCCGTCTACGCCGCCCGAATCGACCGCGACCAGCCGCTCACCGGCCTTGAGTTGGGGGAGCGTCCTGCCCCCGAGGCCCGTTCCGGCTGGAGCGTCGTCAACGTCAAGGCCGCCTCCCTCAACCACCACGACCTGTGGTCCCTGCGTGGCGTGGGCCTCGCAGAGGACAAGCTGCCGATGATCCTCGGCTGTGACGCCGCCGGCGTCGACGAGGACGGCAACGAGGTCGTCCTGCACTCCGTCATCGGCCAGAGCGGCCATGGCGTGGGCCCGAAGGAACCCCGCTCGATCCTCACCGAGCGCTACCAGGGCACCTTCGCCGACCAGGTCGCCGTACCGACCTGGAACATCCTCCCCAAGCCGAAGGAGCTGTCCTTCGAGGAGGCCGCCTGTCTGCCCACGGCCTGGCTGACGGCGTACCGGATGCTCTTCACCAACGCGGGTGTACGTCCCGGCGACTCCGTCCTCGTCCAGGGCGCCGGCGGTGGTGTCGCCACGGCCGCGATCGTCCTCGGCAAGGCCGCGGGGCTGCGTGTCTTCGCCACCAGCCGGGACGAGGCCAAGCGCAAGCGGGCCCTGGAGCTGGGTGCCGTGGAGGCGGTGGAGTCGGGCGCGCGGCTGCCGGAGCGGGTCGACGCCGTCATCGAGACCGTGGGTGCCGCGACCTGGTCGCACTCGGTCAAGTCGCTCAGGCCCGGGGGCACGCTCGTCATCTCCGGCGCCACCAGCGGCGACCGGCCCTCGCACGCCGAGCTGACCCGGATCTTCTTCCTGGAGCTGAAGGTCGTCGGCTCCACGATGGGGACCAAGGACGAACTGGAGGACCTCCTCTCCTTCTGCGCCGCCACCGGTGTCCGTCCCGTCATCGACGAGGTGCTGCCGATGGACCGGGCGCGTGAGGGCTTCGAGCGGATGGCGTCGGGGGAGCAGTTCGGCAAGATCGTGCTCACCAACTCCTGAGCCTTTCAAGGGTTTCGGCCAGGCGGGTCCGGTGGTTTCCGGGCCCGCCTCTTGCGTGCCGGGCATGTCAACCAGGGTTGACAGCAAGGGGCTGTCAACCTAGATTGACAGCATGAGTGAGGCAACGGATCTCGCCGAGCGCGCGGGTGACCGCGACCCGAGGGTCGGCCTTCGTGCCGTCGCCGCGCTGCGCCGGCTGCTGGAGCAGCTGGAGGCGGTGCAGGTGCGCGGTGCGCGCCATCAGGGGTGGTCGTGGCAGGAGATCGCCGCGGAGCTCGGTGTCAGCAGGCAGGCCGTGCACAAGAAGTACGGGAGGCATTGATGTTCGAGCGGTTCACGAAGGATGCCCGGGCGGTTGTGACGGGCGCGGTCGAGCACGCGGAAGGGGCAGGGGCCGGCACCGTGGGCGCCGAGCATCTGCTGCTCGCCCTGCTGGACCGGGAAGCCGGCCGCGCCTCCATCGCGCTGGCCGCGCTGGGGCTCGCGGAGCGCAAGGAGTCGGTACGGGAAGCACTGGGCGAGGCGCGACGGCGGGCCGGTCTTTCCCAGGCTGAGGCGGACGCCCTCGCGGGACTCGGTATCGACGTCGCGGAGATCGTCTCCCGGGTCGAGGAGGTGCACGGCGTCGGCGCGATGTCCGGCGACCGCAAGTACAGGGGCTGGTGGTCCGGGCGCCCTTCCTTCAGCCGGGAGGCCAAGGACACGCTCGTGGGCTCCCTGCGCATCGCCATGGCCCACAGCGACGGCCACATCGGCGACGAACACATCCTCCTGGCCCTGACGACCCGCCCCGGAGTACCGGCCGAGGTCCTGGCCGACCACGGAGTGACGAACGCGTCCCTGACGCGGGTGCTCTATGGGGAGGGCCAGGCAAAGGCGGGGTGATGCGGGGTGGGGCGTACGTGGCGGCGGGGCGCGGATGCTCTACGGCCGTGAAGCCGGGGCTGGTTGAGCCGACGGCCCGCCCCAGCCGGTTGCCCCGGGCCGCGCTGTCGCAGCCCCAGAAGCACGGCGTTCCCGCCGGTCGCCTCCGGAGGTTGGCCGCCAGCGGCAGTTGCCGGGGGCGTGCTGCCGCAGCCGCAGCCCTCAGAGGCACAGCCCGCGGACGGTTTGTCCCCGGCTCGCCGATGCCTCGGCCGGGTTCCTCGGTCGTCGGCCCGAGGGCCGCTCAGCCCCCGCCCGGCCGCACGGCCCTGACCGACCCGCGCCGGCCTCAGCTGCACCCCGCCCCCCAGGGCACTCCTCAGCCCTTCGGCGTCCGCAGCAGTGCCCCTATGTGGGCCGCCGCCGTCGACAGGTGTCTGCGGGCGTCCCGGAGTTGGTCGGCGGTGACGCCATGGTCCCGGGCCGCGTCGCGGATGTCGTCGCGGAAGCGGTCCAGGAGGCGGTCCAGGTCGCGGGCCGGGTCGCCGGTGGGGTCCTCGTGGGCCCAGGACGGTTGGTACTCGGCGGGGAAGTCCTCCGGGGTGTCGGAGTACTCGGGGGAGGGCCTGGGCGCCGTACCGGTGCGGCCGAAGCCGAAGTCCTTCCCGAACTCCTTGCCGAAGTCCTTTCCGAACTCGCCGAACTCCTTGGCCAGTTCCGTCAGACCCTCGCGGACACCCGTCGGCCAGTCGCCCCGCGTGAAGTGGTCCTGCACATGGTCCTGGACCCGCTTGGCGACGCGCTGCATCTCCTCCTGGGCCTGGGCGCGGGCCCGGTCCTGGGCCTCCTTGGCCTGGCGCCGGGCGCGCTGGGCCTCCTCACGGGCCCTGCGGCTCTCGTCCTTGGCGCGTCGGGCCTGCTCCTTCCACTCCTGCTTGGCGCGGCGCATCTCCTCCTTGGCCGCGCGCCAGGCTTCCTTGTCGGTGTAGTCCGCGAAGTCACCGAGAGGCACGTCCCCCTTGGCCCCGTTGCCCTGGCGGGCCTCGGAGGCCGCCGCCCGCATCTCGCGCCGGAGGTCACCGGCCGCGCCGCGGACATCGGCCCGGATCTCGGCGGCGAGCTCGGCGACCGACTCCCGGATCTCCAGCTCCAGATCGGCCAGTTCACCGCTGCGGTCGGCCAGCTCGGCCCGCCCGGCGTCCGTGATGGCGTACACCTTGCGGCCGCCCTCGGTGGTGTGGGTGACCAGGCCCTCGCTCTCCAGCTTGGCCAGACGGGGGTAGACGGTGCCCGCCGAGGGCGCGTACAGGCCCTGGAAGCGCTCCTCCAGGAGGCGGATCACCTCGTAGCCATGGCGCGGGGCCTCGTCCAGCAGCTTCAGCAGATACAGGCGCAGGCGGCCGTGGGCGAAGACGGGAGGCATGTCAGAGCACCTTCTTGTCGGTCGTGCCGTCGGCCGGGTCGCCCGGGCTGGCGTCGGTGGGGGCGGTGGTGTCCCGGCCGGAACCGGAATTCTCCCCCGGGCCGGCCGGTGCGCTGTCGGCCGGGGCCTCTTCCCAGGCCTCCGCCTCCCAGGGCTCCTCCTCGCGGGCCGGCCGGCGCAGCAGGGCGATGGAGCCGGAGACCGTCGTCGCCCGCAGCTTGCCGTTGCCCGCGCCCAGTCGGCCGGTGATCTTGTGGGCGCCCCACTGGCCGTGCACCCGAAGTCCGTCGAAGGCATTGGAGATGGTGCCGCTCGCGGTGTTGGCCTCGACGTCGGCGTCGGCCGGCTGTGGCAGCCGGATGGCGATCTCGCCCGAGACGCTGGTCAGCCGTACGTCCGTGGGACCCTCCGGATCGAGGTCGACGATCATCGAGCCGCTGACCGAGTCCGCCCGCACGGAGGGACCCGAGCCCTCGACGACCGTCAGATCGCCCGAGACGGAGTTGAAGCGCAGGTCGCCGGTGACCGCCTGGGCCTCCAGATTCCCGGAGACCGTGTCGGCGCGCACCGGGCCGGAGAGCCCGACCAGTGTCGTGTCGCCGGTGACGCCCTTCACCACCGACGGACCGCGCACCCCGGAGACCACCGCGGCCGCGCCGACCACGCCCACCTCGACACGGGTGTCGGCCGGCACCGCCAGCGAGACCACGGCACTGCGCCGCCAGCCCTTGCGGTCGAGCCACTTCAGGAAGCCCTTCCAGGGCAGATCGTCGTAGGCCACGGTCAGTGTGCCGCCCTCCTGTGTGACCAGCAGGGGAGGGCCCTCGATCTCGGAGATCTCCAGGCGGGCGGAACCTTCGTCCGTGCCCACGACGTTCACCGTTCCATTGACGATCCGTACGTGGAGATCTCGCACGGGCTCGTCGAAGGTGAGCTTCCTGGGCTCCACGACGGACCACTCGGACATGGTGACGACCTCCCGTGACAAGGCGACAAACGCGTCAACGCGCCATATCGCGTCTCCTGTCATTCACGATATATCGCGCCTGTCGAAAGTCAAGACACCCTTTTGGGGACGATTGCGGCTCTCGAATATGACCAACTACCGCAAATCGTCCTAGCGTGTGACCATGCCGACGGAATCAGCTCGCCCCGCCTCCGGAGCCCTGCTGCTCTGCCGGGCGGAGCCACACTCCGTCGCCCCCGCCGCCCATCTGCTGCGCCAGCGCATGCTGGTCAGCCCCGCGGGCGAGGAGTGGAGCGTGCTCGTGCCCGAGGGCGCGCCCTGGGCGCACGGCGGCGAACCGGTCGACCGCGTGCTCACCGGCTGGGCCACCGCCCTCGCCGTCGGCGCCCCCTGGCCCGTCCTCGCGCTGTGGTGGGACGAGGACCGCGCCGGCTACACCCTCGCGTCGGGCTTCCGCCGCCCCGTGGGCTACGTCTGGCTCACCAACGGCACTCCGGTGGGCGAGGACGAGGCCATGCGCACCTTCGCCGCCCGCCTGGGCCTGGACCCCGTCCTCGACATGGAGTCCCTGGAGCGGCTCACCCGGCCGGACTCCGCCGCCGACGCCCGCGCCCGGCTGCGCGCGCTGCTCGCGGTCCTCACGCGCGCGGGAGTCTCCCTCCCCGCCGGTCTCACCCCCGGCGACCCCGCCGACCGTCTGCACGAAACGGCCCGCTCCCAGCCGGGGACCCGTGCCGTCGAGTGGCCGGGCTGGCGCGAGACGGTCCGCGCCGAGCTCGACGCGGTCGGCGTGGGCCGCCTGGACCCCTGGCTCCCCTGGTCCGGCAGCCCCATGGCCCGCGCGCTCGCCGTCGCCCAGATCGCCACCGGCCTCCCGCTCACGGCTCTTGGCCTACGGCGCCGCAACGGCGGCTGGATCGTGGCGGGGACGCTGCTGCTGGCACACGGCGCGCTGGGCCTGGCGTACGACGTGACAAGGCCGCGCGACTGACGAACGGGGCGCCTCAGGGCGCCCCGCTCCACTCCGCCGTACCGCGAAGGACTACTCGTCGTCCTCGTCGTCCAACCGGGCCAGCCAGGTCGCCAGGCGCTCCACCGGCACCTCGAAGTCCGGGTTCAGGTCGACGAACGTGCGCAGCTGCTCGGCCAGCCACTCGAACGTGACCTCCTCCGCGCCGCGCCGCTTCTCCAGTTCTTCGATGCCTCGGTCGGTGAAGTACATGCCCACCAGGATAAACGGCGGCGGCGCCCCCCCCCCCCGGGGGGGGGGGCCCCCGCCGCCGTGTACGACGGAGACCTACGCCTCGAACACCTCGCGCACGAGCTGCTCCTGCTCGGCCTGGTGGCGCTTGGCCGAACCCACCGCCGGCGACGAGCCGTGCGGGCGGGAGATACGGCGCAGGCGCTCGCCGTGCGGGACGTCCGCGCCGACCGCCAGGTCCAGGTGGTCAATGAGGTTCAGGGCGATGAACGGCCACGCGCCCTGGTTCGCCGGCTCTTCCTGGGCCCACAGGTACTTCTCGGCGTTCGGGTACTTGGCGATCTCGGCCTGGAGCTCGGCACCCGGCAGCGGGTACAGGCGCTCGATGCGGATGATCGCGGTGTCCGTCACGCCGCGCTTCTGACGCTCGGCTTCGAGGTCGTAGTAGACCTTGCCTGCGCAGAAGACGACCTTCTTGACCGCCGCCGGGTCCACCGACGCGTCGCCGATGACCGGGCGGAACTGGCCCGTGGTGAACTCGTCCGCCTTCGACGCCGCGGCCTTCAGACGCAGCATCGACTTCGGGGTGAAGACGACCAGCGGCTTGTGGTGCGGGTTGTGCACCTGCCAGCGCAGGAGGTGGAAGTAGTTCGACGGGGACGTGGGCATGGCCACCGTCATGTTGTTCTGGGCGCAGAGCTGGAGGAAGCGCTCCGGGCGGGCCGAGGAGTGGTCCGGGCCCTGGCCCTCGTAGCCGTGCGGGAGGAGCAGGGTGACGCCGGAGGTCTGGCCCCACTTCTGCTCCGCCGACGAGATGAACTCGTCCACGACCGTCTGCGCGCCGTTGACGAAGTCGCCGAACTGCGCCTCCCACATCACGAGGGACTCGGGGCGGGCCAGCGAGTAGCCGTACTCGAAGCCCATCGCCGCGTACTCGGACAGCAGGGAGTTGTAGACGTTCAGCCGCGCCTGGTCCTCGGAGAGGTACATCAGCGGCGTGAACTCGTCGCCCGTCTCACGGTCGATGATCACCGCGTGGCGCTGGCCGAAGGTGCCGCGCTGGGAGTCCTGGCCCGCCAGACGGACCGGGACGCCCTCCAGGAGCAGCGAGCCGACCGCGAGGGTCTCGCCCATGCCCCAGTCGATGGTGCCGTCCTCGACCATCGACGCCCGGCGCTGCAGCTGCGGCAGCAGACGCGGGTGGACGGTGATGGTGTCGGGGATGTTGACCTGGGACTCGGCGATCCGCTTGACGACCTCGGCGGTGACCGCGGTGTTCACCGCGACCGGGAACTCGGCCTGCGGGTCCGACGGCTCGGCCGTGGCCGGCTGCGCGGTGGCCTCACGGACCTCCGTGAAGACCTTCTCCAGCTGGCCCTGGTAGTCCTGGAGTGCCTGCTCGGCCTCTTCCAGGGTGATGTCGCCGCGACCGATCAGCGACTCGGTGTAGAGCTTGCGCACCGAGCGCTTCTTGTCGATCAGGTCGTACATCAGCGGCTGGGTGAAGGCCGGGTTGTCCGACTCGTTGTGACCGCGGCGGCGGTAGCAGATGAGGTCGATCACGACGTCCTTGTTGAACGCCTGGCGGAACTCGAAGGCCAGACGGGCAACCCGGACGACGGCCTCGGGGTCGTCGCCGTTCACGTGGAAGATCGGGGCCTCGATCATGCGCGCCACGTCGGTGGCGTACATCGAGGAGCGCGACGACTCGGGAGCCGCCGTGAAGCCGACCTGGTTGTTGATGACGATGTGGACCGTGCCGCCGGTGCGGTAGCCGCGCAGCTGCGACATGTTCAGGGTCTCGGCCACCACGCCCTGGCCCGCGAAGGCCGCGTCGCCGTGCAGGGCCACCGGCAGGACGGTGAAGTCCGTGCCGCCCTTGTTGATGATGTCCTGCTTGGCGCGCGCGACGCCCTCCAGGACCGGGTCCACCGCCTCCAGGTGCGAGGGGTTCGCGACCAGGGAGACCTTGATCTGCTCGCCGTCCAGGCCCGTGAAGGTGCCCTCGGCGCCCAGGTGGTACTTCACGTCGCCGGAGCCGTGCATCGACTTCGGGTCGAGGTTGCCCTCGAACTCGCGGAAGATCTGGGCGTACGACTTGCCGACGATGTTCGCCAGGACGTTCAGCCGGCCGCGGTGGGCCATGCCGATGACGACCTCGTCCAGACGCGACTCCGCCGCGCTGTCGATGACCGCGTCCAGCAGCGGGATGACCGACTCGCCGCCCTCCAGCGAGAAGCGCTTCTGGCCGACGTACTTCGTCTGCAGGAAGGTCTCGAAGGCCTCCGCGGCGTTCAGCCGGCGCAGGATGCGCAGCTGCTCCTCGCGCTCCGGCTTGGTGTGCGCGCGCTCGATGCGGTCCTGGATCCACTTGCGCTGCTTGGGGTCCTGGATGTGCATGAACTCGACGCCGGTGGTGCGGCAGTACGAGTCGCGCAGCACGCCGAGGATGTCGCGCAGCTTCATCAGGGACTTGCCCGCGAAACCGCCGACCGCGAACTCGCGCTCCAGGTCCCACAGGGTGAGGCCGTGCTCGGTGATGTCCAGGTCGGGGTGCTTGCGCTGGCGGTACTCCAGCGGGTCGGTGTCGGCCATGACATGGCCGCGGACCCGGTAGGAGTGGATCAGCTCGAAGACCCGGGCGGCCTTGGTGACGTCGTCGTCGTGGCTGGCGTCGATGTCCTTGAGCCAGCGGACCGGCTCGTACGGGATCCGCAGCGCCTCGAAGATGTCGTCGTAGAAGCCGTTCTCGCCGAGGAGGAGGTTCGCGACCTGGCGCAGGAACTCGCCGGAGGCGGCGCCCTGGATGACCCGGTGGTCGTAGGTCGACGTGAGCGTCATGACCTTCGAGATGCCGAGCTTGTTCAGGGTGTCCTGGGAGGTGCCCTGGAACTCCGCCGGGTAGTCCATGGAGCCGACGCCCATGATGACCGACTGGCCGGGCATCAGACGCGGGACCGAGTGGACGGTGCCGAGGCCGCCGGGGTTGGTCAGGGAGACCGTGACGCCGGTGAAGTCGTCCATCGTCAGCTTGCCGTCGCGGGCGCGGCGGACGATGTCCTCGTAGGCCTGCCAGAACTCGAAGAAGTTCAGCGTCTCGGCCTTCTTGATGGCGGCCACGACGAGCTGGCGGTCGCCGTTGGGCTTCACCAGGTCGATGGCCAGGCCGAGGTTGACGTGCGCCGGCTTGATCAGCGTCGGCTTGCCGTCCTTCTCGCCGAACGCGTAGTTCATCGCCGGCATGGCCTTGATGGCCTGCACCATCGCGTAGCCGATCAGGTGCGTGAAGGAGATCTTCCCGCCCCGGGCGCGCTTGAGGTGGTTGTTGATGACGATGCGGTTGTCGAACAGCAGCTTCACCGGGACCGCGCGCACGGACGTGGCCGTCGGCAGCTCCAGCGAGGCGTTCATGTTCTTCGCGACCGCGGCGGCGGGGCCGCGCAGCGGCACCAGCTCGGGGCCGTCGGCGGCCGGGGCCGCCGCGGGCGCCGCCTTCGCGGCCGGCTTGGCGGCGGTGGCCTTCGCGGCGGCCGGGGCCGGAGCGGGCGCGGCGGGCGCCGGAGCGGCAGCGGCCGGCTTCGGGGCCGCGGGAGCCGGGGCGGGAGCCGCCGGAGCCGGGGCCGGAGCGGCGGGAGCCGGCGGGGCCGAGGCGGCGGCCGCGCCCGGCTTGTAGTCGGCGAAGAAGTCCCACCAGGCTCGGTCCACCGAATTGGGGTCCTGGAGGTACTGCTGATAGATCTCGTCGACGAGCCACTCGTTCGGACCGAACGCGGCCGCGGGGTTCTTCCCCGCTTGGTCGGTGTCGGTCGAGATGCTCGAGTTACTGGGGGACTGTGGCGACACGGCGGCAACCGCCCTCTTCCGCTTCACAAGGTGATGGACAGCGGGAATAAAGGCTACGCCTCCATGACCGGGAAGGTCAGGCCGGGCCCGTTCATCGTCGCGTAAGTCACATCGGAGAGCGTGTTTCGGGCTTGGAAATGGCGGGAAACAAGCGAGGTTCCGGTTGCTCAGGGATGCCCCGACGCATGCGTCGGCTCCACTGGAGCGGCTGGCGCCGCGCGCCATTTGGGCCTGACGCGCTGAAAGCGCGGGCCCCTGCCTGATCACACGTGTCCGTCTGGCCGGACGCCCGTGGATCTTGTGGCTCCGGTTCGAACCCTACGTCAACTCGGCACGGATGGCAGGCCCGGAAGAGTGACAAGAATCCGGCAACCCCGCTCGGATTCGGCCACTCCGATCCGGCCGCCGTGCAGATCCACCGCCCAGCGGGCGATGGCCAGGCCCAGACCCGTACCGCCGTCGCTGCCCGGACCGTGCGGCGCGGACACGGCACCGCGGTTGAACCGCTCGAAGACCCGGTGCCACTCCGACTTCGGGATCCCGGGTCCCTCGTCCAGCACCTCCAGCTCCAGCGACTCGGGCCAGTCCCCGCGGCGGGCCTTCACCGTCACGCGCCCGTGCGCCGGGCTGTGCTTGACCGCGTTGTCGATGAGATTCGCCACGACCTGGTGGATGCGCTCGGGGTCCGCGTGCGCGGTCAGCTCCGGCGGTGAGACGTCGAGGTGCAGATGGACGTCCGTACGCGTGTGGCCGCCCGAGCCCGAGGCGATGCCCGCGCGCGTGGAGGCGACCATGTTGGCCTCCTTCAGCACCCCGGACAGATAGGGCCACACCTCGAAACGACGCTTCTTCAGCGGGACGACGCCGTTGTCCAGGCGGGACAGGTCCATCAGCGTCTCGACCAGGCGGCCGAGGCGCTCCGTCTGTTTCAGCGCGGTGCGCATGGTCTCCGGGTCGGCCTCGGTGACCCCGTCGACGATGTTCTCCAGCACCGCGCGCAAGCCCGCGATGGGCGTGCGCAACTCGTGCGAGACGTTCGCGACCAGCTCCTTGCGCTGCTGGTCCTGGGCCTCCAGCTCGTCGGCCATGACATTGATCGTCTCGGCCAGGTCGCCGAGCTCGTCCCTGCGGTTCTCCCGCACCCGGCGCGAGTAGTCGCCGTGCGAGATCGAGCGGGCGACCGCGTTCATCTCGTCCAGCGGCGCGGTGAGCGAATGCGCCACGAACTGCGTGATCAGCAGGGTGGCGATCATCGAGAAGACCGTGATGAAGCGCAGCTCCGTCTTGGTCTGCACCGCGATCATCGACAGACCGGTGGTGATCAGCACCGAGATGACGACCAGCGCACCCAGCTTGGTCTTGATCGAGAACGGACGTACGCCGCCCCAGGGCTCCCCGGGGCCTCTCCGCGCGGCCGGCCCGTCGCTCATGGCGTCGGGGTCTCCAGGGCGTAGCCCACGCCGTGCACGGTACGGATGCGTTCGGCACCGATCTTCCGGCGCAGCGCCTTGATGTGGCTGTCGACGGTCCGGGTGCCGGAGGCGTCCGCCCAGTCCCACACCTCCGCGAGCAGCTGCTCACGGGAGAGCACCGCGCGCGGGGTGTTCGCCAGACACACCAGGAGGTCGAACTCGGTGGGCGTCAGATGCACGTCCTCCGAGCGCACCCGCACCCTGCGCTGCGCGTGGTCGATCTCCAGCTCGCCGAGGCGCAGGATGCCGCTGCGGGGTGTGGAGGCCGCGATGGCGGCCCGCTCCACCCGGCGCAGCAGCACATGCACGCGTGCGGCCAGCTCCCGCATCGAGAACGGCTTGGTCATGTAGTCGTCGGCGCCGACGCCGAGCCCGACCAGCATGTCGGTCTCGTCGTCCCGCGCGGTGAGCATCAGCACCGGTACCGGGCGCTGCGCCTGTACGCGACGGCAGACCTCCAAGCCGTCGAAGCCCGGCAGCATGATGTCGAGGATCAGCAGGTCGGGCTGCCAGGCCTCCGCCGTGTCGACGGCCGCGGGCCCGTCGCCCGCGGTCTGCACGAGGAATCCCTCGGCGCGCAGGCGGGCCGCGATGGCGTCCACGATGGTCGGATCGTCCTCGACCACCAGCACCCGGCGCTGTGCGCCAGGCGTCGCCTGCGTGCCGTTGTGGGAGGTGTGTGTCTGCTCCATCGCCCGCCCCTGAAGTTGCTTTCCGGAATCCGTGGGGTGATCCGTTTGTCTGGCACATGCCTGCGCATGCTTGCGATTGACGCTTGAATGATCCGCGCCAGGGAAGCAGCGTACGGGGAGTCACCGCAGCTCGGCTATCCAGGTCCGACGGCGAGGTGCACGACGTCGGGAACGCCCCGGGCAACGGGGATCTCTTCGGTACGCACCTGATTGAACCCGGCATTCCGCAAGGTTTCTTCGAATTCCGGAGAGGGCTGCGCGGACCATACGGCCAGTACCCCACCGGGGCTCAACACCCTTGCGCAGCTTGCCAGTCCGGCCGTCGAGTACAGGCTGTCGTTGCCCTCGGTGACGGTCCAGTCGGGGCCGTTGTCGATGTCGAGACACAGCGCGTCGAACGTGGCGGATGTCTCATTGACGTATTCGATCAGATCCGTTTCGACGATCTGGGTGCGGGGGTCGGAGAAGGCCTGTTCGGTGAGGTCCGAGAGCGGTCCGGTGCGGTGCCAGTCGATGATGGCCCGCTCCCGTTCGACGACCGAGATCCGTCCCCAGCGCGGATCGGCGGCGGCGTGTGCGAGCGAGAACCCCACGCCCAGGCCCGCGATCAGCACACTCGGCGCGGGCCTGCCGTCCAGCGCGTCCCGCGCCGCGTCGACGAGCAGCCGCTCGGAGCGCCCGTCGGAGGTGTCCATGAGAAAACACCCGTTGGCGATGATCTGCAGCAGCTCACCGTGGCGCCGCAACACGACCTCGCCGTACGGGCCTTCGCGACGGTCCAGGACTTCGGGGATGTCGTACGAAGTGGCCATCCGCTCATTTTGGCAGGTCGGGCGCGCGCACCTCGGTGGGTCCGCGGGACGGGGGCGGGCAGAATCCCCGGCGTACGGGGGAGGGTTCGTGGATGCTTTCGTGTGCCCCGGGTGCGAGACCGCGCTGACGGCGCCGATGTCCCGGCTCGCGCTTCCCGTCCACGCCCCTCACGCGTACGGGCACGAACTGCTTCCTCCGCTGATGGCCCGGGGGACGTACGCCGTGGACCCGGTACACCCTGTCCTTCGGAGCGCCGGGACGGATCGTCGTCGCGCCGGGCGAATCCCGCGGCATGGTTCTGATCCCCGAGCGGTGCGAGGGGTACCGGTCATCCGTTTCCCCAAGTCCCCGTAAAACCGCGCAAGTCACCCACAGGCTGTGATCGAGCTTGCAGTGTGCGGCGCGTTCCTGTGAACCGTGTTGCGGGAGGACCACGGGAACCTTGCGATCGGCGGATCAAGGATTCCAGACGTACGGCGTGGTCGTCGTCACCGCCTCGAAGCCCAGGCGGCGCAGGATGGGTGCGCTGTCGTCGGAGGCGTCGACGTGCAGATAGGTGACCCCGCGTCCGACCGCGAGCGCGGCACGGGTGGCGACCAGGGCGCGGTAGATCCCGCGGCCCCGCCACTCGGCCAGCGTCGACCCGCCCCACAGGCTCGCGAACTCGGTGCCCGCGCGGTGGACGAGCCAGGCCGCGGAGACGACCTCCCCCTCCGCCTCCGCGACATACACGGCGATCTCGTCCGGCGCGGCGGCGACCCGGCCGGTCAGATCCTCGGCGAGCCAGCCCCGGTCCTGGCCCCACACCACCGACTCCATGGCGGCGATCCGGCGCATGTCCGGGTCCGCCGTGACCCGGCGCAGCGTCACACCCGGCGGCAGGGCGGGCTCGCGTACGGCCATCTCGGCGGCGCGTCCGATCAGCACCGTCTCCTGGTCCTCGGGCGTGAAGCCCGCCGCGCGCAGCCGGTCGGTGAGGTCGGCCGGGTCGTCGTGCGACCGCGTCTTCCACTCCACCGCCTCACCGCGCGCCGCGAAGAAGTCGCGCTGCCGGGCGATGAGCCGGTCGAGGTCGGCGCCGTGCACGCCGAGGGAGCGTGGGCCACTGACGAAGCCCCGGAATCCGCCGACCACCCGCAGCAACGGGCCGTCCTGTTCGTACGTGACCCCAGCGGGCGGGTTCGGGGGCGCGCCGCGCATCTGGTCGTCGTAGGCGGCGAGAAGGATCTCTGTGTCGGTCACGGGAAGACGGTCGGGGAATGCGGTGGGCACGGCAAGTGGTTTTCGGAGAAGCCGCAGGTCGCTGGGTGCAGTTCGGCTGATCGCTCAGGGCGAACGAAGACCGGGGAACATTCAAGAACTCCCAAGCATTGAGTCGGCATAGCTCAACTTGACTGCCGAAGGGGAGATCATGGGTTCGACGTCCACACCGCTCACCCTGCCTGTGCTGCCGCTCGACGACGAGGTCGTGCTGCCCGGAATGGTGGTCCCGCTGGATCTGAACGACGCCGATGTACGCGCCGCCGTGGAGGCGGCCCAGGCCGCCGCCCGGTCCCAGCCGGGAAAGCCACGGGTCCTGCTGGTTCCGCGCATCGACGGCACGTACGCGAGCACCGGTGTGCTCGGCACGGTCGAGCAGGTCGGCCGGCTCGCCGACGGTGACCCGGGCGCCCTGATCCGCGGCCGTGACCGCGTGAAGATCGGCGCCGGGACGACCGGTCCTGGCGCGGCCCTGTGGGTCGAGGGGACCCGGATCGACGAAAGCGCGCCCGACCCGCTGCCGGGGCAGGTCGCGGATCTGGTGAAGGAGTACAAGGCGCTCGCCACCGCCTGGCTGCGCAAGCGCGGCGCCTGGCAGGTCGTGGACCGGGTCCAGGCCATCGACGACATCTCCGCGCTCGCCGACAACTCCGGGTACTCGCCCTTCCTCACCACCGAACAGAAGGTCGAGCTGCTGGAGACCGCCGACCCGGTCGCCCGGCTCCGGCTCGCCACCCAGCAACTGCGCGACCACCTCGCCGAGCAGGACGTCGCCGAGACCATCGCCAAGGACGTCCAGGAGGGCGTCGACAAGCAGCAGCGCGAGTTCCTGCTGCGCCGCCAGCTGGAGGCCGTGCGCAAGGAGCTGCGCGAGCTGAACGGCGAGATCGGCAAAGATCCTGCCGAGGAGTCCGACGACTACCGCGCCCGCGTCGAGGCCGCCGACCTGCCGGAGAAGGTCCGCGAGGCCGCCCTCAAGGAGGTCGACAAGCTGGAGCGGTCCAGCGACCAGTCGCCCGAGGGCTCCTGGATCCGGACCTGGCTGGACACCGTCCTCGAACTGCCGTGGAACGAGCGCACCGAGGACGCCTACGACATCGAGGGCGCGAAGTCCGTCCTGGACGCCGAGCACGCCGGACTCGATGACGTGAAGGAGCGGATCACCGAGTACCTGGCGGTGCGCAAGCGCCGTAGCGACCGGGGCCTCGGGGTCGTCGGCGGCCGGCGCGGCGGTGCCGTACTGGCTCTCGTCGGCCCGCCTGGCGTCGGCAAGACCTCGCTCGGTGAGTCGGTCGCCCACGCGATGGGGCGCAAGTTCGTCCGCGTCGCTCTCGGCGGCGTCCGCGACGAGGCGGAGATCCGCGGTCACCGGCGTACGTACGTCGGCGCGCTGCCCGGCCGGATCGTTCGGGCCATCAAGGAGGCCGGGTCGATGAACCCGGTGGTCCTGCTCGACGAGATCGACAAGGTGGGCTCGGACTTCCGAGGCGACCCGGCCGCGGCGCTGCTGGAGGTCCTGGACCCGGCGCAGAACCACACGTTCCGCGACCACTACCTTGAGGTCGAACTCGACCTCAGCGACGTCGTGTTCCTCGCGACCGCCAACGTCCTGGAGGCCATCCCGGAGGCCCTGCTCGACCGTATGGAGCTGGTCCGCCTCGACGGCTACACCGAGGACGAGAAGGTCGTCATCGCCCGCGACCACCTGCTTGTGCGCCAGCTGGAGCGGGCGGGTCTGAACAAGGACGAGGTGACACTGGACGAGAGCGCGCTGCGCAAGCTCGCCGGTGAGTACACGCGCGAGGCGGGCGTCCGCAACCTGGAGCGCTCGATCGCACGACTGCTCCGCAAGGTCGCGGCCCAGCACGAACTGGGCGAGCGGGAGCTGCCGTTCACCGTGACGGACGGCGACCTGCGCGCCCTGATCGGCCGCCCGCACCACGTGCCCGAGTCGGCCCAGGACCCGGCGGAGCGCCGTACGGCGGTCCCGGGTGTGGCGACGGGTCTCGCGGTGACCGGCGCCGGCGGGGACGTGCTGTTCGTGGAGGCGTCCCTGGCCGACCCGGAGACGGGTGCGGCGGGCCTGACCCTGACCGGGCAGCTCGGTGACGTGATGAAGGAGAGCGCCCAGATCGCGCTGAGCTTCCTGCGCAGCCGAGGCGCCGAACTGGAGCTGCCGGTCGGCGATCTGAAGGACCGGGGTGTGCACATCCACTTCCCGGCGGGCGCGGTGCCGAAGGACGGACCGAGCGCGGGCATCACGATGACGACGGCACTCGCCTCCCTGCTGTCGGGCCGCCTCGTCCGCACGGACGTGGCGATGACGGGCGAGGTCTCCCTGACGGGCCGGGTCCTGCCGATCGGCGGAGTGAAGCAGAAGCTGCTGGCCGCGCACCGGGCGGGCGTCACGACAGTGATCATCCCGAAGCGCAACGAGCCGGACCTGGACGACGTTCCCGCCGAGGTCCTGGAGAGGCTCGACGTCCACGCCGTGACGGACGTGCGCCAGGTCCTGGACCTGGCCCTGTCCCCGGCCACGGCCGAGGCGCGACCGGAGGTTCCGGTGGCGGCGTGACGGACGCCGCCGGATGAAGGCGAAGGCCCGGGTCCCGTGAGAGCTTCCGTTCTAGTGGTCGTCGCAACACCCCAGTTCAGGGGATGCGATGGACTTCAAGATCCGGGAGGTCCGGGCCTTCGTCGTGCGCTCAGCCGTAGGCCAGGGCCTGCACCTGGTCCAGGGCCCCATTGAACTTGTTGTGGTCACCGACCGTTGGGCCGGTCGAGGTGTACTGCCACATTGTCTGGTACGCCCAGCCCGCCGGCAGTGTCCCCACCGTCGACGCGTACCGCGCGATCCACAGCGGGTTGTCGGCGCCGAAGCCGGAGTAGTTCCCCGTGCACTGGGTCCACCAGCTCGTCGCCGTGTAGATGACCGCGTCCCGGCCCGTGCGCGCCTTGTACTGGTTCAGGAAGTCGCGGATCCAGGTGACCATCGCGCTCTGGGACTTGCCGTAGCAGGCCGCGCCGTACGGGTTCCACTCGATGTCGAGGGCGCCGGGCAGGGTCCTGCCGTCGCGGGACCAGCCGCCTCCGTGGTCCACGAAGTAGTTGGCCTGGGTGGCGCCGGACGTGGTGTCCGGGGTGGCGAAGTGGTAGGCACCGCGGATCATGCCGACGTTGTAGGAGCCGTTGTGCTGCTGGGCGAAGTACGGGTTCGTGTAGTACGTGCCTTCCGTGGCCTTCACATAGGCCCACTTCACGCCGCTGTTCCAGAGGGTCGTCCAGGCCACGTTGCCCTGGTGGGAGGAGACGTCCACGCCCTCCGTCTGGGTGGCGCGGGTGTCGCGGGGCAGTCCGTGGACGCCGTCGTGGGCCGCGACGCCCATGCCCATGTAGGCGGAGCCCCGGGCCGGGGTGTCGGCCGCCGAGGTGGGCGTGGTGAAGGTGAGGGACAGAGCGGTGAGCAGGAGTGCCGTGAGGCAGAGGCGGAGCAGTCCGGGTCTGTGCACACGCATAGCGTGCCTCCGAAGGCTCGGTGGCGCTCGGTGGGGAGACCTGTGACGCGGGGCATGCGACGCCTGGAACGGGGGGTGGGCGGGTCGTCGTTGGCCCGCTGTTGGTCCGCCGTCCGACAATGCTGGCGTGGGCATGCCAGTCCAGTGCCTGGGGACGACGCTACGGACGGGGACCGGTGGGTGGAAGAGGGTCTGGAGGCTGCCGTTGGTCTACGCCTGCGAAATACTGACGGAGCTGCGGCGATGACGGCATGTGACGGAAACTTTCAGAACTGGGAAACCGAGGCAGGGGCTGACGTGCGCGAAGACGGAAACGGCGACGGGCGTCGAGTCGGATCCGGGGTGTCCGCGGGGCTGCCCCGGCGCGATGTGGAGCAGCCCGAGTTCCTGTCCCTGGAGCGGGAGTTGACCGTACTGCTGCGGCGGGCGCGGGCCAGTCAGGGCGAGATGGCCCGTGAGGTCCACCCGGATCTGGAGTCCGCCGCCTACGGGCTGCTGATCCGCCTCGACGAGTGCGGAGAGCAGCGGGCGACCGAGCTCGCCGCCTACATCGGCGTCGGCAAGGCCACCATGTCCCGTCAGCTGCGCGCCCTGGAGGACCTCGGCCTGGTCGCCCGCGAACCCGACCCCGCCGACGGACGGGCCTGGCTGGTCCACCTCACCGAGGAGGGCCGCGGCCGGGTGAGCAAGGTGCGCGAGGCCCGGCGCGCGCGGTACGCCCGCCGCCTCTCCGGCTGGGACCCTCGTGAGGTCTCCGAACTGGCCCGGCTGCTCAACCAGTTGAACCAGGAGATGGAGGGGCAGGGCTGACAGCCGGCAACTCCACAAACACCACCGTCGCGTCGTCGTGCGTCTTGCCCCACCGCAGGAACGTCCGGTCGTTGTCCGCGAGTTCCAGCGCCCGCACCCGGTCGACCAGCGCCTGAGCGCCTTCCTTCCGTACGACGCCGAAGAGGTCCGCCCAGTCCCCGGCGCCGAACTTCTCCACCCAGCGCGTCGCACCGTCCGTGAGGGCGGCCAGGGCGCGGACACCGGAGCGGGGCAGGGTTCCGGTCACCGCCCTGGCCGCCACCGAGGGATCGGCGGCGGCCGTGAAGAAGCCGCCCTCCCTGTTACGGAGGCTGCCGTCGACCATCGCGTCCGTGGCCAGGGCGGACCGGGGAAGACGGGAGAGACGGTCGTCGAGGTACGGCGTGACCGTGCCGTCCGGCGACTCCACCAGCAGGGCCGAGTCCGAGAGGATCAGGTACTCGACGGTCTCGGGTGACCAGCGGACCGTGACCACCGTTGCCTGTGGTGTGCGTGGGTGAGAAAGGTCACAGGTTTCCCGGTGGGCGTCGGCGGTATGCGCGAGAGCGAGCGACAGGGCGTCGGCGAGGGGGACATCCGGGAGTGAAACGGTCAGTTCGGTCAGCGCCCCACCGAGGTGCGCGGTGAACCAGGGGACGGAATGCAGACAGCCCGTCCCGTCCTTCGGCGGGGTCACCCCGTCGAGGACCACCACCGCGCCGCCCTGTCCGGAGGCGGGCAGTCCGACGCTTGCGAAGTCCTCGTTGGGGCGGGCGGGATCGCCGGGCTCCGAAACAAGTTCAGTACGCATCAGGCCAGTCTGCACGAGCCCTTCACAAGGTTCGCCAAAGGCTGGCAACGGTTGCGCAATTGGCGCACTCGCGCAGGTCAGACGCCTGGTTTGGGGTGGAATGACGCGCTCCACGCAGACGTGGCGGCGAATACTGCCACCGCCCGCGGCGGACGTCCAACCGGCCCGCCGGGAACGGCCGTCGCAAGCGCCACGGGAACTTGCCCGCCAACTCCCCTCCGGGGTTCACTCCTTCGGGTGGCGGGTCAGGTGATGCGAGAGAACCGCCCACCGGCACTGGGAGGGTCGGGAAGCGTACCGGGCGTATGCGCCAGCTGACGGAGCGTCACCCGGGCCCATGGGTATCACGAGTTCAGGAATGCGAGCACCGGTGCAGATGACGCGGCCTCGTCGCTCAGGCAAGCAGAAGGCCTCCGCAGGGGGCCCGGAGCACACGCCCGGCACCACGGCAGGGACCGGCACCACCACGGCCGGCAGGGGCCGGCCCACCCATGTACGCAACCGGCTCTTCATCGCCGTGGCCGTGGTCGCCGCCGCCATCGCCGCGGCCGGCGCCCCCTCCGTCGTCACCGCCTCCGCGCAGGTGCACGACACCCAGAAGCTGGTGACCCTCTCCGAGCAGACCGAGGACGCTCTCGCCCTCGCCCACTCACTGGCCGACGAACGCGACGAGGTCATCTCCTACATCGCCGCCGGCCGCCCCAAGTCCAAGGCGCCCTCGGAGCAGCGCAGCGCCCGCGTCGACCGACTGGTCGAGGAGCTGCGCGCGAACTACGACACCCCCGCCTCCCTGCGCGCGGACCTGGACGACATCGCCGCCCTGCGCAGAGCGGCGCTCACCGGCAAGAGCACCGCTCTCGAAACGCACAAGGCGTACTCCGCCTCCCTCACCGAACTGCACCGGCTCGCCGAGCAGCTGGCCGAGGCCATGCCGCCCCGCGCGGGCTCCGGCGCCTTCGCCCTCGCCGAGCTCGACACCGCCGTACAACAGGCCGCCTCCACCCGGGGCCTGCTCCTCGCGGCGCTCAACGTCCCCCGGACCACGCAGACCGTCATCGACCCCGTTACCGGTCTGCCGAGCACGGTCACCTCCGCCTCCGAGGCCGACGCCAAGCAGCGCGACGCGCTCACCGCCGCCGCCCAGGAGGCCCGGCTGCGCTCCGACGCGGCCCTCGCCGACTTCCGCGAGACCGCGCCGAAGGAGGCGGTGACCTCCTACGACTCCACGGTCACCGGACCCGAGGCGGAGACCGCCGAGAAGTACCTCGCCTCTCTCACAGACCAGCCCACCCTCTCCGACGCCGAACTCGCCACCGGCGTGAAGAAGCTGGACGAGGCGCTCTCCGCCCGCGTCGACATGATGCGCGGCGCCGAGTCCGCCCTCCACGACCGCCGCACCAAGGACCTCGCCGTCCTGCGCGACGACGACGTCACCGAGCTGGAGATCCGCATCGCGATCCTCGGCGTGCTGGTGCTGCTCGCGATCGGCGTCGCCACGGGGATGGCCCGGGGCCTCACCCGCCCGCTCGCGGTCGTGCGCCTCGGCTCGGCGCGGCTGGCGGCGGCCGAGGACCCGGCGTCCGAGGAACCGGTCAAGTTCACGGGCCGCAAGGACGAGTTCGCGAAGGTCGTCGACTCGGTCAACACCCTGCACGCGCAGGCCGTCGCCCTCCACGAGCGCGTCGCGACACTGGAGTCCGACCGCAAGCACCTGGTGGGCCAGCGCCAGAAGATGGCCGACGCCCGCGAGGAGCTGCGCGCCGAACTGGCCGATTCCGCAGCGCAGTTGGACCGCCTGCGCACGAGCATCGGCTCCACCTTCGTCAACCTGGCCCTGCGGACGCTGGGCCTGGTGGAACGCCAACTGGCGGTGATCGAGGGACTGGAGGAACGCGAACAGGACCCCGACCGCCTCGCCACCCTCTTCAAGCTCGACCACTTCGCCACGGTGATGCGCCGCCACAGCGAGAACCTCCTCGTCCTGGCCGGCACGGAACACGTCCAGCACAGCGCGGGCCCGGTCCCGCTGGTCGACGTGGTCCGGGCGGCGGTCAGCGAGATCGAGCGCTACGAGCGAGTCCGCATCGCGGCCCTGCCTCCCCACGCGCACATCGCGGGCTTCGCGGCGGACGACCTCTCGCACCTGCTCGCCGAACTGATGGAGAACGCCACGGCGTTCTCCCCGCCGGACATGCCCGTCGAGGTCTCCGGCTGGCTCCTGGAGAACGGCGAGGTGATGCTCTCCGTCCAGGACGAGGGCATCGGCATGACGGACGACCGCATGACCCGCCTCAACTCCCGCCTGTCCGGCTTCGACCCCGAGGCCTCCTACGACCAGGAAGGCGAGGAGGGCCTGGGCCTCGGCCTCTATGTGGTGGCCCGCCTGGCCCACCGCCACGGAGTCCGCGTCCAGCTCCGCGAACAGAAGCAGGGCGGAGTGGCCGCGGTGGCGGTCCTCCCGAACGCCCTCCTGGCCTCCCCGGAGCCGACGGCCGTCCCCACCTCCACGGCCCCGGCTCCCGGCGCCGCCCACACCTTCACGCTCCCCGGCGCGGACGCGGAGGCCAACTCCAACGTCCTGCACGGCGGCAGGGGCGACCGCCTGGTGGAACTGGCGGAGAGGGCCGTACGGCGGTCGGAGGAGCCGGAGGAGGCACCGACGGAGACGCGTCCGAGGCCGGAGGAGGCCCCGACGGAGACGCGTCCGAGGCCGGAGGAGGCCCCGACGGAGACGCGTCCGAGGCCGGAGGAGGCATCCGCGGAGACCCGTCCGAGGCCGGCGGAAACTCCGGCCGAGACGACGATGGAGCTCCTGGCGCCCATCCAGCCGGAGCCCGACCCCGAGGCCGCCGACGGCGAGGAGCCCCCACAGGGGCCACCGGCACCCGACGACGAAAGCAGCACGGGTGGTACGGGTGGGACAGAATCCGTCGAAGGCGAAGCCGAGACGGACCCGACACACGATCGCGCCGAAGAGGACCAGCTCACAGACAAGGGCCTCCCCAAGCGCACCCCGAAGATCAGCACACCCACCTCGGCGCCACGCCAGCGAACGGGCACCGTTGACGCCGAGGCCCTCCGCCGGAGGCTGGGTGGCTTCCGCCGGGGGGCGGAGGCCGGCTACCGCGACGTACAAGCCGAGATCGCAGAATCCGAAGAAGCCACGGGGGGCACAGTCGAGGAGGCAAGCAGTTGACCGCGCCCAGTACCTTCGGACTGAGCAGTGAAGCCCGCAACCTGCACTGGCTACTGACCAACCTGGTCGAGGAGGTGCCGGGCATCGAGTCGGTCGCAGTCGTCTCTTCCGACGGTCTGCTCCTGCTCTCCTCCGACCCGGACAGAAACGAGCAGGCCAAGGCGAAGCGCACCCGCACCGGCCCGCGAGGCTCCTCCGCCGACCTCGCCACCATCGTCTCCGGCATCGGCAGCCTCACCATCGGCGCCGCCCGCCTGATGGAGTCCGGCGGGGTGAAGCACACCATGGTGGCGATGGACGAGGGCAGCCTGTTCGTGATGTCGATCAGCGACGGCTCCCTGCTCGGCGTGCACGGCTCCGCCGAATGCGACATGAGCGTGGTGGCGTACCACATGGCCCTGTTCGTCGGCCGCGCAGGACACGTCCTGACGCCCGAACTCCGCAGCGAGCTACGAAAATCCCTGGAAGCCGAATCGACGGGGAGTGCCCGATGAGCAGCAGCACGCCGAAGAAGCTCCCCGTCCGCGGCGGCGACCGCAAGCCCGCCCGGGTACGCCCCTACTCGCTCACCGGCGGCCGTACCCGCTTCGGACACGTCCTCCTGGTGGAGACGTTCGTGGCGGCCCTGGAGGCCCCCGAGGAGCGCAAGGAGCTGACGAATGGTTCCCTCAACACCCGGGTGATGCCCGAGATGCGGGCCATCGTCGAACTGTGCCGCCGAATGCGCACGGTGGCCGAGATCGCCGCGCTGCTGAAGATGCCGCTCGGCGTGGTCCGCGTCCTCCTGAGCGATCTCGCGGACCAGGGAAAGATCCGTGTGTACGGCACCGGAACCGGCCACGGCACGGGCCGTCCGGACCGGGCGCTGCTGGAAAGGGTGCTGAGTGGACTCCGTCGTCTCTGACGCCGTCGGCGTCTCCCCCCTCGTCGAGCCCGACGAGACCATGCGGCCCTGGCAGACGGACCGCACCCGCGCCCCCATCGCCACGAAGATAGTCGTGGCGGGCGGGTTCGGCGTCGGCAAGACCACACTGGTCACCGCCGTCTCGGAGATCACGCCGCTGCAGACCGAGGCGCTGATGACCGAGGCGAGCGAGGAGACCGACGACCTCACCGCCACGCCCGAGAAGCTGACCACCACCGTGGCCATGGACTTCGGCCGCCTCACGCTCGACGACGACCTGGTGCTCTACCTGTTCGGCACGCCGGGCCAGCAGCGGTTCTGGTTCATGTGGGACGACCTGGTGCGCGGCGCGATCGGCGCGGTCGTGATGGCCGACACCCGGCGCCTGAAGGACTGCTTCCCGGCGCTGGACTACTTCGAGAGCTGCGGGCTGCCGTACGTCGTCGCGGTCAACCACTTCGACGGCAGCGAGCGGTTCGAACCGGAGGATGTGCGGGAGGCGCTCACGATCCCCGCGCACATACCTGTCATGATCATGGACGCGCGCCGCCGGATCTCGGTCATCGAGACCCTCCTGGCCCTCGTCGGCCACGCGCTCGACGAAACACCCGAGTAGGAGAACAGCACCCGCATGCGGAAGATACTCGTCGTCGGGGCCGGCCAGTCCGGCCTCCAGCTCGCCCTCGGACTCCAGTCGAACGGGTACGAGGTCACCCTCATGTCCAACCGGACCGCGGACGAGATCCGCACCGGACGGGTCATGTCGACGCAGTGCATGTTCCACACGGCCCTGCAGCACGAGCGCGATCTCCAGCTGAACTTCTGGGAGTCCCAGGCCCCGAAGACCGAAGGACTCGGCGTCTCGGTGGCGGCACCGGGCTCGTGGGCCGAGGGCCCGGCGGCCCGCGCGATCGACTGGGTGGGCCGGCTCGACGGGTACGCGCAGTCCGTGGACCAGCGCGTGAAGATGGCCGGCTGGATGGAGACCTTCGCCCAGCGCGGCGGCCAGCTGGTCATCCACGGGGCGGCCGTCGGCGACCTCGACTACTTCTCCCGTACGTACGACCTGGTGCTGGTGTCGGCGGGCAAGGGCGAGCTGGTGTCGATGTTCGCCCGGGACCCGGAGCGCTCCCCGTACAGCGAGCCGCAGCGCGCCCTCGCGGTGGCCTACGTCCACGGCCTCGGCCCGCGGCCCGAGCACCCCGAGTTCGACGCGGTCCGCTGCAACCTCGTCCCCGGCGTCGGCGAGCTGTTCGTCATGCCGACGCTCACCACCTCCGGCCGCGCCGACATCCTGTTCTGGGAGGGCATACCCGGCGGCCCGCTGGACGTCTTCAACGGCGTCAAGGACCCGGCGGAACACCTCTCCCTGACCCTGGAACTCATGGAGAAGTTCACGCCGTGGGAGTACGCCCGGGCGACGAAGGCCGAACTGACGGATGCCGGTGGCACGCTGGCCGGTCGCTACGCGCCCACGGTCCGCAACCCGATCGGCCGGCTTCCGGGCGGCGGCCTGGTCCTGGGCGTCGCCGACGTGGTCGTAGCGAACGACCCGATCACCGGCCAGGGCTCCAATTCCGCGTCCAAGTGCGCGGCCGCGTACCTCGCCTCCATCCTGGAGCACGGGGACAAGCCGTTCGACGAGGAGTGGATGCAGGCGACGTTCGACCGCTACTGGGCGACCGCGCAGCACGTCACCAAGTGGACGAACGCGATGCTGGCCCCGCCGCCGGAGCACATCCTCAACCTCATCGGCGCGGCCGGCCAGTTGCAGCCGGCGGCGGACCGTTTCGCCAACGCGTTCAACGACCCGGCGGACTTTGAGAACTTCTTCTACGATCCGGAGAAGACCGAGGCGTATCTGGCGTCGCTGGCCTAGCGAGCGGCTCGTCCGGACGTACGGCTCCCAGGATCGGGTTGGCCGCCAACGGCGACACCTTGATCTTCTCGCCCGTCCTGGGGGCCTCGATCACCTTGCCCTCGCCCAGGTACATGGCCACGTGGGTGGCGTCCCGGTGGTAGATGACCAGGTCACCGGGGCGCAGCTGCTTCAGCGCGACCCTCGGGAGCTGTGCCCACTGCTCCTGGCTGGTGCGGGGGATGGGGGTACCGGCGTGGTCCCAGGCCTGAGAGGTGAGGCCTGAGCAGTCGTACGTCTCCGGGCCCTCCGCGCCCCACTCGTACGGCTTTCCCAGCTGCCGCATGGCGTAGCGCACCGCCCGCTCGCCCGCGCCGGACGGCTTCCGCTCGCTGCTCAGCGCCCCGGATGTGACGAGTTCCTTCTGGGCCTTGCTGATGCCCTTCTTCTCCAACTCGGCGATCTGCACGAGCTGTTCGGGACGGAGCGAGACGAGCATCTCCTCGACGTCCCTGAGCCGCCCCTGCACCTCGTCCCGGTCCTTCTTCTGCCGCTCGGCGAGGGCGAGCTGCTTGTCGAGCGCCGTGCGGGCCCTGCGCGCGAGCCCGCCGGCCTTCCGCTCGCTGCCCGTCAGCCGCCCCACCGTCTCGGCCCGCTCCCGCGCCAACTGCCCGATCACATGCCCCTGATCGAGCGCGCGCTGCGGATCGCGGGCAAGGAGCAGCCGTACGTACGAGGAGATCTCGGTGCTGCTCTGGTACTGCTGCCGGGCAAGGCGCCCCGCCGCGCCCCGGCTGTCGTGCAGCGAGAGGCGGACCCGGGCGAGTTCGCCGTCCAGGCGCCTGACCTCGGCGCGCTGCCTCTTCAGCTTCTCCTCGGTGGCGTTGTAGGTCTCGGTGGCCCGCTCCGCCTCCCGGTACAGCCGCTGAAGATCCGTCAGAAGCCGGGAGACGGACTGCTCGCCGGGCTCAGGGACGGCCGCGGCCGGGACCGGTGCGAGGACGGTGCAGGCTGCCGTCGCCGCCGTACACACCAGACGCAGAAGCCTTCCTGACACGTCATCACCTCCGGTGCGGAGCAGCCCCTCTGCTCCGCACCGCGAGCATCAGACGGACGCTCGTGGTGCGCGCGCCGAGTGTGCGCGGTTCGGCGCAACCGGGTCACCCGTCCGCGTCGTCCGGCTTGCCGCCCGGCGTGGCGTCTGGCTTCGACCAGGGCCACTTCAGCCGGCTCTCCAGGCGTCCCTCGGGGTCGTACGTGTACTTCCAGCGCCGGGAGAGCCCGATGGGCCGGCCCTCGACGCGGGGCACGCGCCGGTAGACGAGCACGGTGGGCGGGCCGCCGTCGGGGTCCGGGACGGGGATGCGGTACGTCTTGGGCGGGTGCCCGGTGATCCCCAGCAGGACGGGCAGCACACGGCCGTCCATGGGCCCGCCCTCGAAGGGGGTGTCTTCGCTCTTCACGGCTCCAGTGTCAGCCATCCTCGGCGAGCGCCTGCACCAGCGCCGCGGTCTGCGGGTCGCGGGCGCCGGTCACGGAGAGCACGGCGACGAACTGGTCGACGAGCCAGTCGCGCAGTTCACCCACGGGGATCTGCTTGCCCTCGTCGAGCCAGAGGAGGGAGGCCGCCTCGACGGCGGTGATCCACACCTTGACGGTCATGCGCAGCCGGAGCCCGGGCTCGGTGACGTCCAGATGCCGGAGGATGTGCTCGGCGGCCGCCCGCCGCACCCCGTCGACGATGGCGGTGGTCCGGGAGGTCTCGACGACGCTGCCGCCCTGGAGCAGGGCGCTGAACCCGGCGTCATGCTCGTCCACGAAGGCGAGATACCGGTCGAGGGCCCGCCCGAGCCGGGCGAGCAACGGCCCCTGGCGAGGCTCGTCGAAGCACTGCTGGAGCTCCTCGGCGGCGGAGCGCAGGGCGGCCTCGTAGAGCTGCTGCTTGCCGCCGGGAAAGTACCGGTACACCAGCGGCCGCGACACCCCGGCGGCCTCCGCGACATCGTCGAGCGAGACCTCCTCGGGCGCCCGATGAGCGAACAGCGACAAAGCGGCGGCGAGCAACTGACTGCGCCGCTCCTCGACGCTGAGACGTCGATAGGCGGGAGTGGGGGCCGGGGAGCTCATGACGTGCAGCGTAACCGGCCCCGCCGCGGCCCTCACCTACGCCAGCAGCCCCGACGACCGCCACAGCCGCCGGCCGACCCCGCGCAGCACCCCGATGTCGTCCAGGAAGTCGGTCAGCCGCTTCGCTCCGGTCTGCATGACCTCACGCCGGTGCCCGCTCGCCCGCACCTGCGCCATGGCCTCGCGCTTGTCGAGACCCACATTCGTGTAGACCTCGGGGTTCACGAAGGCCACCGAGAACACCCGGGCGAACTCCCCGGAGGTGACCCGGGTGAACTCCTGGGACCACTTCGGAGCCGTCAGCATCTGCCGCCGCAGCTCCTCGCGGGCGTAGCGGACATGCCGGGCCTCCTCGACGACATGGATCCGCGTGACGCCCCGGATCAGCGGCTGCACCCGCTCGTCCGGGAAGGTCAGCCGCTGCATCCAGTCCAGGACTTCCTCACCGAGCAGCGTGGCCGTAAAGGATCCCGGCGTCGTGGAGATCGTCTTGAACAGCCGTCCCAGGTTCTGGTGGACCCGGCTCACCGGGTACCACGGTGTCTCCCCGCGCGAGATCAGCCGCGCGAACATCTTGGAGTGCCGGCACTCGTCCTCGATCTCGGTGAGCGCGTACCGCACATGGGCGCTCGTCGCCGCCTTGTCGTAGATGTGCCGCACCAGCAGCTGCATCAGGATCAGCTCGAACCAGATGCCCAGCGAGGCCAGCGCCGCCGCCTCGTGCTGGGAGAGCAGAATCCGCTGCTCCTCGCTCATCCGCTTCCAGATCGGGGTGTCGTACAGCGACACCAGCTCCGGCGGCCAGAACCACTTGCCCTCCTCGAAGGGCGCGTCCCAGTCCAGCTCCTTGTCGGGATCGAAGGAGTGCTTCGCGGAGGAGTCGAGCAGCCGTTCGGCCACCTGCTCCCGGTCCTTGAGCAGGCCCAGCGCGTCGCGCAGGCCTTCGAGCGCGTCGGCTTCCGTGAGGGTCGTCATCGTTCTCCCAATTCGTTACCCGGGGTCACATCCTCCGTTCTCTTATGAGACTGCTTGTCAGCAAGCCAGTCAATCCCTCGTGCGGCACTTGTTGACCCCGCGTCTACCGAGCGGGAGCCTGCGAGACATGCCGACCTACGACCTGTACGCCAACGACCCGGGAGACCCCCTCTGGCAGGTGCCGGCCACCGGCGCGGCCCGCTTCGCCTGGGAGTACGACGAAGGCCGCGACCGTCTGCTCGCCCTCTACCAGAAGGGCAAGGACAAGCAGTGGGACGGGCAGAGGCGGATCGACTGGACGCTGGAGGTGGACCCCTACGACCCGCTCGGCACCCCCGACGAGGCGATGTCGCTCCACGGCACCCGGCACTGGGCGAAGATGACGGACGCGGACAAGGGGGAGTTGCGCAGGCACTACGCCTCCTGGCAGTTCAGCCAGTTCCTGCACGGCGAACAGGGCGCGATGGTCTGCGCCGCGCGCATCGTGGAGTCGGCCCCCGACCTGGACGCAAAGTTCTACTCGGCCACCCAGACCATGGACGAGGCACGGCACGCCGAGATCTACGGCCGTTTCCTGCACGAGAAGATCGGGATGCTGTACCCGATCAACGACAACCTCCGGTCACTGCTGGGCGACACGCTCGCCGACAGCCGTTGGGACATGCCCTACCTCGGCATGCAGGTCCTCATCGAGGGCCTCGCCCTCGCCGCCTTCGGCATGATCCGCGACACCACCGACAAGCCCCTCCCGCAGCAGATCCTCGCCTACGTCATGCAGGACGAGGCCCGCCATGTGGCCTTCGGCCGGATGGCGCTGCGCGACTACTACAAGCAGCTCACCGACGCCGAACTGCGCGAACGCGAGGAGTTCGTCATCGAGGGCTGCCACCTGATGCGCGACCGCCTGCGTGGCGTGGAGGTCCTGGAGAACTTCGGCATCCCGAAGGCGGAAGCGGAGGAGTACAGCGAACGGTCCGAATTCCTCGCCCTGTTCCGCCAGTTGCTCTTCTCCCGCATCGTCCCCTGCGTCAAGGACATAGGCCTGTGGGGCAAACGCCTCCAACGGGCCTACGTCGACATGGGCGTCTTCGGGATGGCCGACTCGAACCTGGATCTGCTGATGGCCCAGGACGAGGAGATCGCCGAGAAGCTGGACGCCGAGCGCTTCGCGGGGGAGGAGCGGGAGCGGGCGGCGGAGGTGCGGGAGGCGATCGAGGAGGGCCGCCGTTAGACCGAGCAGCCCAGACCGTCCGGCACCTCCAGTGCCACCGGTTCGGCGCTCTGCGCCGGGAACGACGTGCGGAACGTGAAGGCGTACGGCGTCGGTCCGTTCGTGCGGAGGTGCAGCAGTCGTGCCTCCGCCTCGGCGACCGTCGGGCGGTGCCCTGCCGGGACCCACCACAGGACCGCGGTCGCCTCCTGGAGCTTCTCGAACCACTCCCTGCGGCGGGCCAGCATCTCCCGGTGCCGGCCCTGGTACATGTACGCCGTCAGGGCGTTGGCGTCCCGCCACACCGACATGTTGATGATCAGCCAGTCGTCCCCGAAGACGGGGATGTCCGTCGCGTCGCCGGCCTCGGACTGCAGGCGCCAGACGAAGCCGTCGGCCGAGTCGGCGTCGCCGTTCACCGGGTCCAGCGAGTCGACGAAGTCCTTCAACTGCGGGGAGTCCACAGGGGCTTTGAGGCGTGCGATGTTCACCTGGGCGAGTTCGTACGCGACTGAGGTCATGAACCGAACGTTAGGTCGGGAGCCCGGGCGTCGGTACCCCCGTCTCAGTAACCGAGAACGCCTTCCTAGGAGTTGAGCACCGCCTCCATCACCGCCCGGGCGATCGGCGCCGCGTCCCCGCCCCCGCTGATCTCCCCACGGTCCGCCTCCGCGTCCTCCACCACCACCGCGACCGCCACCTTCGGCTCCATGTCCCGCTCACCCTGCGCCCACGACACGAACCAGGCGTACGGCGTCCCGGAGTTGCCGATCCCGTGCTGGGCGGTGCCGGTCTTGCCGCCGACGGTCACCCCCGGGATCGCCGCGTTCGTGCCGGTGCCCTCCCGCACCACGTCCGTCATCAGCTCCCGCAGCCGTGCCGCGGTCGCCGGATGCATCGCCTGCCGTACCGGACGCGACCCGGCCGTCTCCAGCGTCGCTCCGCCCGACCGGATCGTCCGCTCCACCAGATACGGCTCCCGCACCTGCCCCCCGCTCGCGACCGCCGCCGCGACCATCGCCATCTGCAAGGGCGTCGCCCGCGTGTTGTACTGCCCGATCGCCGACAGCGCGAGCTGCGCCCGGTCGACCGAGGTGTCGAAGGTGCTCGGCGCCACCGCGTACGGAATGCGCATCCTCGTGTCGTTGAACCCAAAGGCCTGCGCGGTGGCCGCCAGATCGGTCAGCCCCACCCGCACGCCCAGCTTCGCGAACACCGTGTTGCACGACCACTCGAAGGCGGCTCGCAGTGACGCGTCCGCGCACCCCTTCGCCTCGTTCGTCAGGCTCGTCGTGGTACCGGGCAGGGTGTACGGGTCGGGGGAGTCGGTCGGTTCGTCGACATCCGTGACCACCCCCGCGTCCAGCGCCGCCGCCGCGGTCACCACCTTGAAGGTCGACCCCGGCGGATACGTCTGCCGTACCGCCCGGTTGAGCATCGGCTTGTCCGGGTCCTCGTTCAGCCCGATCCAGGACCGTGACACCGCCGGCCCGTTCCCCGACAGTGCCTCCGGGTTGTACGACGGCGTCGACACCAGCGCCAGGATCCGGCCCGTCGACGGCTCGATCGCCGCCACCGCGCCCTTGCGCCCGCCGAGCCCGTCGTAGGCCGCCCGCTGAGCCGGCGCGCGGAGGGTCGTCACCACGTCGCCGCCCGGATTCCGCGCCCGGGTCAGATCGTTCAGCAGCGGGAACGGCGAGAGCATCGGATCCGAGCCGGACAGCACCCCGTCCTCGGTGTACTCCAGCAGCGATGTGCCGTACACCTGCGAGGCGAAGCCGGTCACCGGCGCGTACAACGGGCCGTCCAGATAGCTGCGTTCGTAGCGGAGCTGCTCGCCGGTGTCCTTGGAGCCGGTGACCGGGCGGCCGCCGACCAGGATGTCGCCGCGCGGCTGGCCGTACCGGGCGATGGTCCCCCGCCGGTTGGCGGGGTTGTCGTCGTAGGCGCCGGCCTCGACGACCTGGAGCCGGGTGGCGTTCACCAGGAGCGCGGCCAGCAGCAGGGCGCAGAAGACGGCCGCCAGCCGGATGTGCCGGGTCACGCCGCCGCCTCCGTGTCGTACCCCCGCCGCGCCGAGTCGCTCACCCGGACCAGCAGCGCCACGATCGCCCAGTTGGTGACGACCGACGAGCCGCCCTGCGCCAGGAACGGCATCGCCATCCCGGTCAGCGGGATCAGCCCGGTCACCCCGCCCGCGATCACGAACACCTGGAGGGCGACGATCGAGGCGAGACCCACCGCGAGGAGCTGCCCGAACGGGTCACGCAGCGCGAGCCCCGCCCGGTACCCGCGCTCCACCAGCAGGCCGTACAGCAGGAAGATCGCCGACAGGCCGGCCAGGCCCAGCTCCTCGCCCGCCGTGGCCAGGATGAAGTCCGACTTGACGGCGAACCCGATCAGCACGGAGTGGCCGAGCCCGAGGCCGGTGCCGAGCACGCCGCCCGCCG
This sequence comes from Streptomyces sp. P17, assembly GCF_032436805.1. Lineage (NCBI taxonomy): Bacteria > Bacillati > Actinomycetota > Actinomycetes > Kitasatosporales > Streptomycetaceae > Streptomyces > Streptomyces sp. P17. Next base: position 141,164 of record NZ_JAVRBF010000012.1, read on the forward strand.
CGAAGGCGAACAGCGACTGGGAGAGCTGGTTCGGCCCCTGGCCCGCCTCGATCGACGCGAACGGATGCAGCCAGTCCTCGAACCTGCTGTGCACATGCGGCTCCAGCCGGCCCACGGCGACCGCCCCCAGCGCGGCCAGCATGAGCCCCACGGCGATCCACCCGGTGCGCCCGGTGGCGACATACAGCAGGACCACGAACAGGCCGAAGAACAACAGCGAGGTGCCGAGGTCCCGTTCGAGGATCAGGACACCGACGCTCAGCAGCCAGACGGCCACGATCGGCCCGAGCACCCGTCCGGTCGGCAGCTGCAGCCGCCACACCCGACGGCCCGCATACGCCAGCGCCCCCCGGTTCGCGGCCAGATACGCGGCGAAGAACACCGCCAGCAGCACCTTCGCGAACTCGCCCGGCTGGATGGAGAATCCGGCGATCCGGATCCAGATCCTGGCGCCGTTCACGGCGGGGAACAGGATCGGCAGGATCAGCAGCCCGAGGGCGGTGACCACACAGACGTACGCGTAACGCTGCAGGACCCGGTGATCGCGCAGCAGCACCACCGTCACGATGAAGAACGCCACCCCCAGCGTGGACCACACGAGTTGGGCGGGCGCCGCCCGGTCGCCCGGGGTCTCCAGGTCGAGCCGGTAGATCAGCACCAGGCCGAGGCCGTTGAGCAGCACGCCGATCGGCAGCAGCAGGGGGTCCGCGTACGGCGCCCGGAACCGCACCGCCAAGTGGGCGACGAGCGCGAGCACGCCGAGCCCGGCGCCGTAACCGACGGCGCCGGGCGGGACGGTGCCGTCGCGGGCGAGGCCGACAGCGCAGTAGCCGTACACGGAGAGCAGGACGGCCACGACGATGAGGGCCAGTTCGATGCCACGGCGCCGGGGGAGGCGGACGGCGGGAGCGGGTGCGTCCGCTCGGACCAGGGTGGTTCCGGCCTTGCTCATGTCCGGAACTTACCCAAATAGGGCGTCTTGTGTGCCGTGCGGCTCAGCACCAGCGTGGCGCGGCCCCGATGTTGTTGATGTACCGGGCCGACCCCCAGGCCCAGGTGCCGTCCGTGAGGAGGTACCAGAGCGGGTTGCCCTGGATGTTCTGCCCCACCGTCTTGCAGAAGATCTTCACGATCTGCCCGCGGTGCGCGGTCCGGATGACCTGGCCACCCCGGTTGGGCGCGCTGCGCAGCAGCAGGGTGTTGGCGGTCACGACCCCCTTGTACAGCCGGGGGCGGTTCTGGGGATCCCCGCCCCAGTCCTCACCGGCGACGGCGGGCGTGACGGTGGCCGCGGCGGCGATTGCGCCGGCGGCGACGGTTATGGCGAGACGGGAGCGGAGCGACATGGGGTGTACCTCCAGAAGAGGGGGCAAAACCTGACTAACCGCCACGCTATGAGCGCAAGACGCAGCCCGCCTCTCCACATGGGCCATCCGGAACCCACCTAGGGGGTGTTTTGAAAGTCCCGCACAGCACCCACGGCGCCCGGCACGCACCCTCGCCGCACCGGCCAAAGACC
>NZ_JAVRBF010000250.1:0-616 GCF_032436805.1 Streptomyces sp. P17
AATTCTTCGGGCGGAGCGGCCGAGGTGGTGGCACCCGCCATCAGCGGCAGGGCCGCCACCTCTTTTTCCACCGATGCGGCATCCGACATATGGCGGCTGATATAATGGTCGCGCAGCGGCTTCAGGCCGACCCGGCCCTTGCGGATTTCGGTGTCGATAAACCCGGCCGCCTTGTCGCGCAGGCTGGTCTCGGTCAGCGTGTTGAGCCTGGTCGTCACTGACGCCAGTTCTGACTGAAGCGCTGTGATGGTGTCGGCCCCGCCAGCCACGGCTTTTCGTGCGGCAGTCAGGATCGAGGCGTGATCGCCCCCGGCCACGCCAAGCGCGGTGCTGATCTCGGCCATCTGCGATTGCAGCGCGGCGCTGTCGCCGCCCTTTTCGGCTTTGATGCCGGTCACAGCCTCGACCACCTCGGCCTCACTGGCCTCGGCAGGCAGGCCAAGCAGCTCGGCCAGTCGTTCAAGCAGCGTCATTGCGCCCTCCTGATGCAGCGCGGTCAAGCCGCGCAGATTTGGTTTGTTGACAAGCGATGCCCGCAAGATCCGGCGGATCGTGCCATCGGCGCTGTGGCCGATGACCGGGCTGATGTAGCGGTAAGCGTGGGTCTCGATCAGCT
>NZ_JAVRBF010000128.1:0-6777 GCF_032436805.1 Streptomyces sp. P17
GGCACCGGCGAAGCCGGCGGCGACCTCCCCAACGGCACCTTCGGCAACGACCAGGCCGTCACCGTCCAGGAAATCCAGTCCATCAACCGCTAGTCCTGTGCACACAGCACAATCGCACTGCGGAAATCACCACGGGAGACCGAGCAGCGGCCATGTCAGGCGACTCAGATCTCATCGTCAACATCGAACTTCTCGTTGAATCAGAGACTAACCTCAAAAAAATTCAAAAGGAGCTCAATGACATCGGCAACAGGAAAGACGGCATGCGCCCCTATTGGGGCAGCGGCGAGATCAGTGAAGCGATGGGAGATTTCGTCGACAACTGGGATGACTACCGCGCCAAGATGATCGAGAGCCTCGAAGGCGTCGGAAATCTCGTCACCAACACCATTAACGGTTTCACCGGAGCGGATGCCGCACTCGCAAAGGAACTCAAGAAGGCGAGAAAGGGCAAGTGAGCGCCGCCTCGAAAACTCGCCCCAAGGACTGGAATCCGCTCGCGGACTCAGACCCCGTTCCGGGAGATGCCGAAGAGATCCGCGATGAAGTGAAGCATATGAAGGGCGTGGCTTCCTCTCTCCGGGACCAGGCTAGCCGACTTCGCCAGATAAACGACGACAACGAGCTCAAAGGAAAGTACGCCGGCAAGCTGCGGGAAGATTCCGAGGTACTGGAGAAACACCTCAGGGAAGTCGCCAGCCGCTATGAACGGGTTCACGTCCACCTGTCCAATTGGGCCAACGAACTGGAATACTACCAAGGGGAAGCCGATAAGGTCCTGGCCAACGCCAAGAAGGCACAGGAAGAACTCGACGCCGAGAAGAGCAAGAAGGAAACAGGCGACGGCAGTACGCCAAAGCCGACGGAGAGTGGCACCGAGGGAGATCCCCTGCGCAAGTACCGGGATCACCTTGATCGCATCACGGGTGACCGGGACGACCGCGCGGGGCACTGGGCGAAGAAGATCCGTGAAGAGATCGACGACATCATTGAGGACAGCTTTTGGGATGACATCAAAGGCTGGATCCATGAGAATATCGATAAAATCAAGTGGGTCCTCGACTTCATCGGCTGGGCAGCAAGCATTCTATCGCTTCTGGCGCCGATCCTCGTCTTCATTCCAATCATCGGGCCATTCATCGGCGCTATAGCAATTACCCTCTCTGCCATTGTTCTTGTTTCCAGGGCCATTTTGTTCGCCGCAGGCGAAGCAAGCCTGACGGACGTTGTAATGGACGCCGTCGGATTGGTGGCCTTCGGCGTGGGCACGCGGATGCTCGCCAAACTCAAAGTCGCCGACAGAGCTGTCAAGGCTGCTTCGCAAGTACAGCGCACACAGCGGCTCAAGGAGGCGCTCCGTGCCAACAAGGCTGCGATGGATGAGATTCGACGTGTCGTTGCCACCACGAGTGATGACGGGCTCAAGGAGTTCGGGCGTCAGACACTCAACCGCATAAGAAAAGAGATGTCTCAGAACGCTGGACGCCTCGCAGACGACACCGTCAAGCCGTCCCACCTGGAGCGCCTGGGGTTCGGAGACTCCGAAGCCCGCTCCATCATCGAGAACATGCGCCGGAACAGCGATACCTTCTCTGACGCCGCCTCCGCAGTCGGTAAGGCCGAGAACCACTATAGAATCGCCGTCGGAGTCGCAGTCACGGGCGCCACGGCAGATGTAGTGGACAAGACCTTCGGGCAAAGTGACGTATTCCCTGACAAGTGGTACAGCGAGGGCTACGACAATTTCAAGGGCGATTTCTTGAAGCTGCCCGAAAACACGCACTGGTAGCAATCAAGTCAGGAAAGGAGATGCTCATGGCACCGAATCGGCAGAACTCCACATACGGGCGCCTGGGAGAGGGGGCAACCGGCTTGGCCCGGCTATGCTTGACCGTCGGCATGTGCTCGATTTTTATCGTCATGCTCGCCTCAGCAGCCCCGGACTCCGCGAAGGACGCAATCTACTGGATCCAACGCGCGATCGTGGCTGCAGCAATCTTGACGCTGCTGGGCATCTTCGTTAAGTACCCTCTCCCATCGCGACGCCCAGAGGGCCTCACGGAGGCGCTCGTCTACTCCACGGGACTCTTCCTGGCGGCCTGGGTCACCGGCATCTGGCCCGGAGTATTCGTAGCCGCACTACTTCCACTTCTCGTACTGGGCTCCTGGGTTGCGGAGAGGCTACGGCGTGCTTGATGTGAGCCCCACCGAACCTCTCGCTCCCGTCGGTTTCAATCTTGTCCCACCGCCAGGTTGGGAAAAGATCAACGTGCGGGATGAGTCAATGAGCGACGAGATCCTGAAGATCGTCGATCGATCCATCGCCCAGCTTCCGGATGACCTTCCCAAAGATGACGTGAGCAAGGTCAGAATGGAGCTGTTCAAGCAGCTCAAAAAGGCCGCAAGAAGGGCTGGAAAGGCACACGGGCTACTTCTCTACCTGCCGATAGAGCGGATTCACGGAACCGTGATCCCGGCATCTTTCATTGTATCTGAACCAATTCCCGCATCAGGTCCCGGAGCCCAAACCGATCAGATTCTTGCCATGCTCGCGGCAGATCGCGGAGATAGTGAGTCCGTCGAAATCGACGGTTCCGCGGGGCTTCGATTCGACAGGATCGTACCGCCGACAGACGACGCCGCGGATGACCCCGTGTCTCGACGCATCGAATATGTCCTCCCGGTACCTGGTAGCGCAATTCCTAGATGGTTGGCGATCACTTTCGATGGCGTCCCGCCGAGTGGTGTAGCCGATCAAGCTGGCGGAATCCGCAGGTCGCGGCCCGAATCGCCCTCGCCGGCGGCCCTGTTGGGGCTCGCCGAGCCGGGACCAGCGGTGATCGCACGACGGACCGCAGCGGCACGTACCGGACGGCTCCGAAGCGGAGGCGACGGACCGTGATCGGCTACACCACGACGGGGGACACGACCTCACTTTCAGCACGGGAGGCGACGGTAATCCAGAAAGCGAATTCACTCTGGCGCTCGTCGACCTGTTCGATGCTGTAATGACCACCTTCCGCTGGAGCTATGCGTGATCTTCTTTGAAACCGAAGCTGATCCGACAGAGTGGTTTCTAATGCCGCTTCACTGGACGACTCTGCACCAAAGGGAAATCGAAGAGTGGGCAGCCACCTGCGCAGAGATTAGCCACCGACGTAACAAGAAATGGTGGCGCGCATCCAACCGGGATGCTCTGACGAGTCGCTTCCGACGGCTGATCGAGGCCCATCCGAACCCCAGCGTTCCGGCCCATCAAGCGTTTCTCTACGGTGGCGATCCACGCAGGATTCCACAGCCGTTCTATGCCCTCGCGGTACACCCCGAGGGCGAGGAACGAGAGAGTGGCCTGCACATCGTCGTTCAAGCCACGGAAGAGAACCCGATTCGTCCGCCCGAAATCACGGAATTCAACTCCGATCGCATCGGCCCGGGCCTGCGCTGCCTTCGATACTTCGGCTCAGAAGGCGAGCTCGGCGTCTCCCTCAACTATGGCTGGTGGTCCGAGGAACATCAGGTGTACGCCTCCATCCGCACGGTAACTGCGGAGATCGGATGGCTAGTGACCCAGCTCGACACGTTCGACGACTTCGCCCGCAGCATCTGGCTCGACGCGAACCCGAAGTGACGGCCCATGGGCCCGTGGAAGCCCAAGCCGGATGAGCCACTCCTCGCCCGCGTTCCCTCACCTTCGCCAGTGGCGCAGCACAGTCGAATCCTGCTCCAGCGGCGCGTGCGGCTTCGCGCTGCCTGTCTGGGCGTAGGCGGGCCGTACGTGGCAGCGTCCCATGCTCTGGATCATCGCGATCTGCAACCGCCATGGGGGTCTGCGGATGCCCCAACGCTCCGAGCGCCACCGACGAACAGCGCACGCCTGCGGCGTCACACTAGCCCCGCCTTACCATCAACCGGCTCAGCCCGCCCCGCTCGGCTCAAGTGGATCCCCGTCGCCGTCCACCATCACCATCCTCATGGTGGTCATCAGCTCGTCCGTCAGCGCATGGCTTCCTCCGTGTCCTCTTCACGGCGCCACCCGCACTCCGGGAGGGAAGGCGGCGTACTTGATCTCGAAGTCGGAGGCCTCGCGGATCTGCGCGGCGCTGGACGAGCCGCTGACCGCGTTCCGCACCCGGGATCATGTCCGCTTCCCCTACGTCTACCTGGACGCGACCTACTGCAAGGCGCGAGTGAACCACCAGATCGTCTCGCAGGCCGTGGTGGTCGCCACCGGCATCACCGAGGACGGAGGCCGCGAGGTCCTCGGCCTGATGGTCGGCGACGGCGAGAGCGAGGCGTTCTGGAAAGAGTTCCTGCGCTCCCTGCGCGAGCGCGGCTGGCCTGCAGACTGAAACCCTGCCCCTTCAGCAGTCGGCCGACGGTCGGGGCGGAGACCGGGTGCCCTTGCATGGTCAGCTCCTCGGCGAGGTTGCGCAGGGACTTGGTGGTCCAGCACAGCGGCGACATCGGATCGCCCCGCTCGTCCGGCTCCACCAGCTTCAACAACGCCGGAACCAGGGACGGATCCTGTTCTTAGGCCTGCTTGCGGCCACCCCCGGGACGCCGGACACAGCTATCCCGCAGCGGATCCCCACCGGCCTCCAGCTCGAACACCCCGTTGCGGACCGTGGTTTCGCTCACCCCGGCCAGCCGCGCCACGCCCCGTACTCCGCCGTGTCCGAGCAATCGCGCCTCCTGCGCCAGCATCAGACGCCGCTGACGATCGTTCAGGTGCGGAGTCCGGCGAGATGGTCGCCGCGACCATCCGCACCATCTTCACCCAGCCCACCGCCGATCTCGTGCGCACCCAACTGGACACCGTCGCCGACATGCTCGGCCAGCAGTTTCCCAAGGCCAGGGCCATGCTCCTGGAGGCGAAGGAGGACCTGACCGCGTTCGCGGACTTCCCGCCCCGGCACTGGAAGAAGATCCAGTCCACGAACCCGCTGGAGCGAATCAACCGGGAGATCAAGCGCCGGACCGACGTCGTCCAGGTCTTCCCCAACGACGACGCCCTGCTGCGGCTGGTCACCGCCGTGCTCTTCGAGATGCACGACGAATGGGTCGCCTTCCCCCACTGCTACCTCCCCGAAGGCCGCATGGACGAGCTCTACCGTGAACTCCCCGAAAGCGCCCCGCACTACCCAACACCCGAACGGGCCCGCCAGTTGATCGCCCACATCACGACAAGGGACACCATCCGGCACCGCATCAGCCCTCGTCCGCCCGTATGTCCTGGATCCCACCGAACACCGCCGCCAACGCGAACGCCGCCGCGCCGCCTACCTGGCCACGCTCGGCATCGACGCAGGCCCGCAGCAGATCCACGGCGTACGAGTTCCGGCGCCCACTCGATGACGCGTCCCACTCTGCGGATGTACGCCCGCTGCCGGCGCACCACAGACGAACCGTTCCTGGTCCACGCCCCAACAGGCCCCGGCTTCCACGTCTACGCGTCCCCGGCGTGCGCCGTGCACTACCCACCCATGCCTGACGTACTCGAAGTCCTGGAGTCCACCCGCCGTCGATCCCACCGCGCCGACAAGAGCGACACAGAAGGAGACGCGGCAGCCCAGTAGCAATACGGAATCCCACAGCAACAGCGGCTCCGGGTGCGGCGGTCAACGCGCTCGGAGCCGCCGCCTGTTGGAGCACGATCCGGCCACAGAGCACGACCACAGGTGCTCCACTCATCCGGAATCGCCCCGGATTTCTGAATAGTTCGCTGTGGCGAAACCGGGAACCCCACCGATAGCGTCAGTGCTCTTGACTGAACTTCTGTCTCACGGGGAGTCCTACTGTGAAGCGCCGATCCTTGCCCGCTGCCGTCGCGTTCGTCACGACCGCCGCCCTGCTGCTGACAGCTTGTGGCAGCGGGAACGACGACTCTGACGCAAACGACAAGATCGCCGGCGCCGACCAGGGATCGGCGACGCCGATGAAGTCGGCCTCCGGAGCACCAGCGGAGGACAAGCCGGACGGCGTGGACGTATCCCTGCCCAAGGACATGAACCTGGTCTTCGACTGGGAGAAGCCGAAGGACACGAACGAGGCGGCGGCTATGGATGACGCCGCGAACTTCTTCCGTGCCATCTACCGCGGGGTCGACAAGCGGACGACCAAGGACGCCGCCATCAGCACGTACGCCACGGGCGACGGGCTTCGCTACGCGAACACGCAGATCAACGCCTGGATCGAAGGCGGCTGGACCGCTACCGGCACACTGCGCCACTACGACGCTACTACTCGGTCCGCCTCCAACGGCACCTCTGTCGAGGTGGCGTTCTGCGCGGACGCGGGCAAGTTCTACGGCAAGGAAATCAAGACCGAGAAGATCCTCAAGACCGAGCCCAGCATCGAGGACTTCGACTACTACAAGATCATCATGGTCAAGCTCCCCACGGGCACGGACCTGTGGCAGGCATCCAAGGTGTTCGTCGAGACGAAGGCGGCGAAGTGCCAGTGAAGGGATCGCGGCGCCTCCTCCTCGGCACAACAGCGCTGACGCTGGCCCTCAGCACCCTCGTTCTTTCGGGATCCGCCTACGCGGCAAAGCCGGTGGGGTCTGACGAGGGAGCTACTGCGGAGCAGTCGGGCGGCGGCGACGGCAACGGCATCTACGCCGCCGCCCGCATCCAGTACTCCGGATCCGTCGTCAAGAACGGCGGCACCGGCAACGTGACGTCCGCCGACGTCAACTGGACGCCCCCGCCCTGCTGGTACGCCCCCTACCTCGGCGCCAAGGACTTCAAGAAGAAGATGTCCACGGACATCGAGAGC
>NZ_JAVRBF010000251.1:0-614 GCF_032436805.1 Streptomyces sp. P17
TGAGCAAGCGTTACTCGATAGCGACGGTGACGCCGATGAGCTGGACAGCGCACAGGTACAGCGGTTAGCCCGCTATGCCGCTCACTGGGTTGTTTGCACGCACCGTGCAGCGCTAGAAGAAGGTTTATGGGAAGAGGTCTCTCAACACTCCAAATTAGTGCCGAGTGAGCCGTTGCCTGATGGTTACCTTTTTCCCACGGAGGTAGGCCTTAACCCCTCCACGAAACATCTGTACGGCATCATGCCACCACAGAAAGACGCTGCTGGCGACATAGAGCAGCTGTTGGATTATGAGTCACGCCAATTCGCCAGAAATCGTCATTGGACCATCGGCACCAGCGTCGTTCGCAGCGTCTTGATGGATAATGACTTTTTCCTGAATAAAGATGAGAAGGCCTTTGCTGAAGCGCTAGATCGAGCCGACTTTGTGGCATGGTGGTTCGCAATCCAGACCGTAATCCGTTTATCGTACGGTTAGTACGCGGCGAGCATCGCAATAACTTCTATCCTGACTTCGTAGTTTGCGTTTCTCACTTGCCCGGAGATAAACCCTTGCAGCGGCTTGTGGAAACCAAGCACGACATAAAGGACATTCGGAATAAGAGCTTACATAC
>NZ_JAVRBF010000129.1:0-6641 GCF_032436805.1 Streptomyces sp. P17
CACCGGCTCCACCGGCTCCACCGGCTCCACCGGCTCCACCGGCTCCACCGGCTCCACCGGCTCCACCGGCTCCACCGTGTCGACCGCGGTCTCGGCCGCCGTCTTCCGCGTGCGGCGCGGCTTCGCCTCTGCCGTCTCCGCCGTGTCGACCGCAACCTCGGCGGCCGGCTCGGCCGCCTTGCGGGTGCGGCGGCGCGGCTGGGTGGGCTCGGGCTCGGAGGCCGTGGGCTCCGTGAGCGGTGCCGGGGTCTCCACGACCGTCTGCTCCGCCGAACTCGCCGTCGGCTCCGCGGACTTGCGGGTGCGGCGGCGGCGCTTGGCCGGGGCCTCGGTGGTCGCCTCCGCTGTGTCGAGTGTGGCTTCCGCCGACGCCGTCACAGCGGACGTGGCAGGCACCGACTCCGGCGCTGCGCCATTGCGGGTGCGGCGACGGCGGCGCGGGGTGCGGGTGGCCTCCTCGGCCGCAGGGACCGCCTCGGGCGCGTCCGCGCCGACCGGTGCCGGAGCCGCGGACGGGTCCAGCGGGGTCCCGCCGCGGGTACGGCGGCGACGGCGCGGCGTACGTGCCGAACGCTCACGGTCGGCGGAACGGGACTCGTCCCGGCCGTCACCGCGACCGCCCCGGCCACCACGCCCGCGTCCACCGCGGCCGCCGGTCTCGCCGAGGTCTTCCACCTCCTCCGCCTCAAGACCGGCGCGCGTACGCTCCGAGCGGGGCAGAACGCCCTTGGTGCCCGCGGGGATCTTCAGGTCCTCGAAGAAGTGCGGGGAGGTGGAGTACGTCTCCGGCGGGTCGTTGAAGTTCAGCTCCAGCGCCTTGTTGATCAGCTGCCAGCGCGGGATGTCGTCCCAGTCGACGAGTGTGATCGCCGTACCCGTGTTGCCCGCGCGGCCCGTACGGCCGATGCGGTGCAGGTACGTCTTCTCCTCTTCCGGCGACTGGTAGTTGATGACGTGCGTGACACCCTCGACGTCGATGCCGCGCGCGGCGACGTCGGTGCAGACGAGGACGTCCACCTTGCCGTTGCGGAACGCGCGCAGCGCCTGCTCACGGGCGCCCTGACCGAGGTCGCCGTGGACCGCGCCGGCGGCGAAGCCGCGCTGCTGGAGCTGGTCGGCGAGATCGGCCGCCGTGCGCTTCGTACGGCAGAAGACCATGGCCAGTCCCCGGCCGTCGGCCTGCAGTATGCGCGCGACCATCTCGGGCTTGTCCATGTTGTGCGCGCGGTAGACGAACTGCGCGGTGTTGCGCACCGTCTGGCCCTCGTCGTCCGGCGCGGTGGCGCGGATGTGGGTGGGCTGCGACATGTAGCGGCGCGCGAGGCCGATGACCGCGCCCGGCATGGTCGCCGAGAACAGCATGGTCTGACGGCGGGCCGGCAGCATGTTGATGATCTTCTCGACGTCGGGCAGGAAGCCCAGGTCGAGCATCTCGTCGGCCTCGTCGAGGACGAGCGCCTTGATGTGCGCGAGGTTCAGCTTCTTCTGGCCCGCGAGGTCCAGCAGCCGGCCCGGGGTGCCGACGATGACGTCGACGCCCTTCTTCAGGGCCTCGACCTGAGGCTCGTAGGCGCGGCCGCCGTAGATGGCGAGAACGCGGACGTTACGCACCTTGCCGGCGGTCAGCAGGTCGTTGGTGACCTGGGTGCACAGCTCGCGCGTGGGGACGACGACGAGCGCCTGCGGGGCGTCGGTCAGGTCCTCGGGCTTGGCGCGCCCGGCCTCGACGTCGGCGGGGACGGTGACGCGCTCAAGGAGCGGAAGACCGAAGCCCAGCGTCTTGCCGGTGCCGGTCTTGGCCTGGCCGATGACGTCCGTGCCGGAGAGGGCGACGGGGAGCGTCATCTCCTGGATGGGGAAGGGGTTGATGATGCCGACGGCTTCGAGGGCCTCGGCCGTCTCGGTGAGAATCCCGAGATCGCGGAAAGTCGTAGTCAGGGTGCTGCCTCTTCTGTGTGCGCGGTGCGAGGCGAGCGCGGGGGTCTTTGACGGACCGTGCCGGGGGACGTCGGCTGCCATACGGTCGGGCCGTAAGGCACGGGACCACTGCCGACGCTCTAGCGCTCGTACCGCTGAGGGTGTCCCCCCGGGAATCCGTACGCACTGTGCCGTACGGACGAGGGGCTGTCGGGTCGGAGCCGATCGGGCCACCGACCGGGCATCCTCATACGTGCGGCCCGTCGAGACATCGTCGAACTGCGTCGACGTACTCAGCAGGCGCATTACCACCATACCCCGGAATCGCGCACATGCGATGGCCGAATTGGTCACGTAGTCGTCGTCACACTGATTGACCAGGGACTTCCCCCGCGCGACGAGCGGGCTATTGTGCGCTTCATGACCACCTCTGACAAGCCTGACCCCGCCCCGGACAGCTCGGAAGCCCCCGTCGAACACACCGGCGTCGCCGCCCAGGACTGGGCGACGGCCTCCGCCGACCCGCAGTACCGCGCCGCGGTCGTCGATCTGCTCGGCGCGCTCGCCTATGGGGAGCTGGCGGCGTTCGAACGGCTCGCGGAGGACGCCAAGCTGGCGCCGACGCTGGCGGACAAGGCGGAGCTGGCGAAGATGGCGTCGGCCGAGTTCCACCACTTCGAGCAGTTGCGCGACCGGCTGACGTCCATCGGTGAGGAGCCGACGCGGGCGATGGAGCCGTTCGTCGCCGCGCTGGACGGCTTCCACAAGCAGACGGCGCCGTCGGACTGGCTGGAGGGGCTCGTCAAGGCGTACGTCGGTGACTCGATCGCCTCCGACTTCTACCGGGAGGTCGCGGCTCGGCTCGACTCGGACACGCGCGAGCTGGTTCTGGCCGTGCTGGACGACACCGGGCACGCCGGGTTCGCCGTGGAGAAGGTGCGTGCGGCCATCGACGCGGATCCTCGCGTGGGCGGGCGGCTCGCGCTGTGGGCGCGGCGGCTGATGGGCGAGGCGTTGTCGCAGTCCCAGCGGGTGGTCGCGGACCGGGACGCGCTGTCGACCATGCTGGTGGGCGGGGTGGCCGACGGGTTCGATCTCGCTGAGGTCGGGCGGATGTTCTCTCGGATCACCGAGGCGCACACGAAGCGGATGGCTGCGCTGGGGTTGGCGGCGTAGCGCTCTGTGTGTGGGGGGCCGCTGTTTGACTCGCGGCTGCGGCTGCGGCTGCGGCTGCGGGTGCGGGTGCGTGGGGGCTGGGCGCGCAGTTCCCCGCGCACCTTCTGTGGACCAGGGCCGCTTGTTGATCAGTTCTGACTGTTCAGGCTGTTGCCCTGCGGCCCAGTCGTCTTCCCGACGGGCGGAGCAGGAGCGAAAGGGACGCCACCGAGACCGCTGCCGCGCCCGCCAGGATCAGGAACAGGTTGCCCAGGTCCAGTGCCGTGTGCGTGATGAAGGCGCCGAAGAGGGCGCCTGCCACGCCGGTCGACAGGACCAGGGTGCGGGCGGGCAGGCGGTGGGGGAGGCGGTGGGCCGCCGCCCATGACAGGGCCAGGCCGAGGATCGCGGAACTCAGCGCTTCCAAGAGCATGTTGGGGTCCCTCCCACATGGCCGGCCTGCTCGATACGGTCGTAGCCCGTCATACCCCTGACCTGCGGAATCCAATCCTCCTCTGTGGTCGACCTGTGCTCCATTCGTGAAGGAGTACGGGTGGGGGAGCGATGGAGGAACGACGGAGGGCCCGGCGGTTTCGGTAACTTCGGTAACCGCCGGGCCCTCCTGTGCAGCTGCTGCTTACAGCGCGCCGAAGCCCACCTTGCGCGGGGCCGGCTCGCCGAGCTCGACGTACGCGAGACGGTCGGCCGGGACGAGGACCTTGCGGCCGTGTTCGTCCACGAGGCTCAGCAGCGCAGACTTGCCGGCCAGCGCCTCGGACACCGCCCGCTCGACCTCCTCGGCAGTCTGACCGCTCTCCAGAACGATCTCGCGGGGCGCGTGCTGCACGCCGATCTTGACCTCCACGGCTATGTCCCTCCGACGGTCAGTGAAGTGCGCGACCTTCCGCGCTGTACCCAGCACACATTAGCCCGGTGAGGGGACGTGCACGCTCCGCGCAAGAACGCCAGGAGCGAACATCGCGTGGGAACAAACGGTCGTCAATGGTGCTGGTCGGTGCCGTGCAGCGGGAAGCCCGCGATACCCCGCCAGGCGAGCGACGTCAGCAGCTGCACCGCCTGGTCGCGCGGGACGCTGCGGTCGCTGTGCAGCCAGGAGCGGGCCACGACCTGGGCGAGGCCGCCGAGACCGGAGGCCAGCAGCATCGACTCGGCACGGGACAGGCCCGTGTCCTCGGCGATGACGTCGCAGATCGCCTCCGCGCACTCGTTCGTGACCTTGTCCACGCGCTCGCGCACGGCGGGCTCATTGGTCAGGTCCGACTCGAAGACCAGGCGGAAGGCACCGCCGTCGTCCTCGACGTACGCGAAGTACGCGTCCATGGTCGCCCGTACGCGCTGCTTGTTGTCGGTCGTCGACGCGAGCGCGTGGCGTACGGCCTGGATCAGGGACTCGCAGTGCTGGTCCAGCAGGGCGAGGTAGAGATCGAGCTTGCCCGGGAAGTGCTGGTAGAGCACCGGCTTGCTGACGCCGGCGCGCTCGGCGATGTCGTCCATCGCGGCCGCGTGGTATCCCTGCGCCACAAAGACTTCCTGCGCGGCGCCCAGCAGCTGGTTCCGTCGGGCACGGCGCGGCAGGCGCGTCCCTCGCGGGCGTGCCGCCTCTGTCTGCTCGATGGCTGTCACGCCGCCTCCCAAAGTCGTCCACATGCGGTGTGCGCCGCGCCGCCATCGTACTTTTCGGTAACCCGGGTTTGCGCGGTGCGAGCGCAGAATTTCACGGACCGGACGGTGGTGAAAGCCGTACGGAAGGTTTCAAAGCGGGGTGAGCGGGGCAAAAATCCGCCTCCCTCCTGCTCAGCCGTGCCCTCCGGCGTCGCCGGTCACCGATAGTCGTCCTCGTCGTGCGAGACGATCCGGGCCTGTTCCGCCAGGTCGGCGACGTTGGCGCGGTCCTCGTCGACGTCGGTCAGCGGGTCGTCGCGGTCGGGCGCGAGATCGGCTTGCTGCTCGGCCGCGTCGGCCGGTGGGGCCTCGACGTCGAACTCCTGGGCTTCCTGGGTCTCCTCGTCCTCGAACGTCTCGGGGTCGCTGGGGTCTACGGCCATGGTGGGCTCCCTTCCTACGAACGTCCCTGAGAGAAGCAGGGGCCACACGCGGGTGCCCTCTGTACGAGCCTAGGAGACACCCGATCCGGACGCTATGCGATCCGCGTCCGTAAGGTCACTCCATGCGCACTGGGATCGTCGTTCGGACGCGTTTTCGGGGTGGCGGGTCGGCTGGGACACTCCGGCCGCTTGTGACGGCGAACACATGAACCACTGCGTGATCGTCTCGTAACATTGCCGCATGTCTTCGACCGAGCTGCCGTCCGCCGCCCCGGCGGCCAACGTACTTCCGAAGGTGTCGGCCGTCAGGGTCGCGGAGGGTGAGCGGCTGCGCTCGGTCGGGCTGCCGGGAATCACGCTGACGGTTCGGTCCAGGCCGCCGGCCCGCGCGGGGCTGCCTCCGGCGTTGTTCGTCCATGGGCTCGGCGGTTCCTCCCAGAACTGGTCGGACCTGATGCGGGAACTGGAGGCGGACGTCGACGGCGAGGCCGTGGACCTGCCCGGCTTCGGTGACTCCCCGCCGCCGGACGACGGCAACTACTCGATCACCGCCCACGCGCGTGCGGTCATCCGTTACCTCGACGCCTCCGGGCGCGGGCCCGTGCACCTCTTCGGCAACTCGCTCGGCGGCGCGGTCGCCACGCGCGTCTCCGCCGTCCGGCCCGATCTCGTCCGTACGCTCACGCTCGTGTCGCCCGCCCTTCCCGAGATCCGAGTCCAGCGCTCCGCCGTGCCCACCGCGCTGCTGGCGCTGCCCGGAGTGGTCACGCTCTTCACCCGGCTCACCAGGGAGTGGTCGGCGGAGCAGCGGGTGCGCGGGGTTCTCGCCCTTTGTTACGGCGATCCCGGGCGGGTGAGCCCGGAGGGGTTCCGCAACGCCGTGGAGGAGATGGAGCGGCGGCTGCAACTGCCGTACTTCTGGGACGCGATGGGGCGTTCCGCGCGCGGGATCGTCAACGCCTACACGCTCGGTGGCCAGCACGCGCTCTGGCGCCAGGCCGAGCGCGTCCTCGCCCCGACGCTCCTCGTCTACGGCGGCCGTGACCAGCTTGTCGGCTACCGCATGGCCCGGCGGGCGGCCCGCGCCTTCCGTGAATCCCGGTTGCTGAGCCTGCCGGAGGCGGGGCATGTGGCGATGATGGAGTATCCGGACGTGGTGGCCCGGGCGTTCCGTGAACTGCTCGCCGAGGTCGAGAGCGGTGGTGCCGACGCGGCCTCGGACGACGGTGAGGCACTGACCGGGACCGCGGGGAGCTGAGGCGCCCGTGGGACGCCACAGTCGGCGGGGGCCTGCGCCCAAGGGAGACGCAGCGGACAGGACGGGACGGCGGGGGGCTCCTCAGGGGGCGGCGCCGGGGGGTCCAGGCGCGTCTGACGGGACGCCTCCGGGTGGTGTGCCGCGGTTTGCTGATGGGACTCCGGCTCATGGTGTGCCGCGGTTTGCTGATGGGACTCCGGCTCATGGTGTGCCGCGGTTTGCTGATGGGACTCCGGCTCATGGTG
>NZ_JAVRBF010000130.1:0-5936 GCF_032436805.1 Streptomyces sp. P17
GTGCCGAACGTCGGGTGGCCGGAGGACCGTTGGAGGCAGCCCCGCGGGTATTCAGCTGCCCAGCGTGACCAGTGCCTCGTCCGTCAGCCGGTACACCGTCCACTCGTCCTGCGGGCGGGCGCCCAGGGACTCGTAGAAGGCGATGGACGGGGTGTTCCAGTCCAGGACGGACCACTCCAGGCGCCGGTAGCCGCGCTCCACGCAGATGCGGGCCAGTTCGGTGAGCAGGGCCTTGCCGTGGCCGGCGCCGCGGGCGGTGGGGCGGACGTAGAGGTCCTCCAGGTAGATGCCGTGCACGCCGCGCCAGGTGGAGAAGTTCAGGAACCACAGGGCGAAGCCGACCGGCTCGCCGGTCGTGTCGTCGACGGCCATATGGGCGTAGGCGGCGGGGCGGTCGCCGAAGAGGGCCTCGTGGAGCTGCTCCTCGGTCGCCTCGGCCTCGTCCGGAGCCTTCTCGTACTCGGCCAGCTCGCGGACGAGGGCGTGGATGACGGGGATGTCGGCGGGGGTCGCGGTGCGGATCATGTCGGGAGGTTAACCGCCGTGGCCGCGCAGGCGTTCGGCAATTTCCAGGTGCTCCGGAAGCGGAGCGTCACCCTCCTCGATCTGCCACACCGAGTTCTGGAGCACCCGGCCCAGCGTCCAGGCGCGCGCCCGGTCCCGGTCCAGGCCCAGGACGTCCGTCATCGCGTCGAAGCGCCAGCGGACCTCGCTGGCGTCGAAGCGGTTCCACAGGGCGGGGAAGAGCTCGAAACCGGGGTCGCCCGCGAGGGGCTTGGGGTCGATGGCGAGCCAGGGGGCGCGGTCGGCGGCCAGAACGTTCTCGAAGTGCAGGTCCCAGTGGAGGAGTCGGTCGCCGGGTTCGCCGGCGACCTCGCGCAGCGCCGCCGCGCAGTCCGCGAGCGGGCCCGGGTCCTTGAGCCGGGGGAGTACGGCCGCCGTGCGGTCCAGAAGGCGCGGGGCGATGTCGGCGAGGCGGCGGAGTTCCGGTGGGGCCTTCAGGGCCGTCAGCCCGGCCAGCAGGTGGGCGATGACGAGGGTGGCCTCGCGGGTGCCGGGCAGGTCGTCCAACGGGCGGTCCGAGTCGAGCCGTTCGAGGAGCAGCGTGCCGTTGTCGGCGGCCAGGAGCCTTGCGGCGCCCTCGCCGTTCCAGGCCCGTAGCGCGACCGGCTCTCCGACGGTCTCGTCGTCGACGTCCTGGAGTTTGAGCGCGGCGGGTGTGCCGTCGGTGCGCAGGACGGGGAGGACGACGGCGCAACGGCCGTACATGGGCGGGCCGTCGAGGCGGAGGCCCCAGCGGTGGAGGAAGGGTGCGGCGCGTTCGGCGATCACGGGCCGACGGTAGCGGCGTACGAGGGCCGTCCTCCAGGCGATAACCACGGAATCCGAAGGAGACACCGGCCGCCGGAACGGGTTAACGTCCCGGCCATGAGCAGCTCGGTCAGCGATGTCGTCAACGGTGGCATCTCCTTCTGGTACGCGGACGACGGCCTCCCTGCGGTGCGGGAGCCGCTGCCCGGGGACGCCTCTGCCGATGTGGTGATCGTCGGCGGCGGCTACACGGGACTGTGGACCGCGTACTACCTGAAGAAGGCGGCGCCCTTTCTCCGGATCACCGTCCTTGAGCAGAAGTTCTGCGGCTACGGCGCCTCCGGGCGCAACGGCGGCTGGCTGTACAACGGCATCGCGGGCCGCGACCGGTACGCGAAGCTGCACGGGCGGGACGCCGCCGTACGGCTGCAGCAGGCCATGAACGGCACCGTCGACGAGGTCGTCGCCGTCGCCGCGGCGGAGGGCATCGAGGCCGATGTGCACAAGGGCGGGGTGCTCGAAGTCGCCCGGACTCCCGCGCAGTTGGCCCGGCTGAAGGCCTTCCACGAGGCCGAGCTCGCCTTCGGGGAGAAGGACCGGGAGCTGTACGGCGCCGGGGAGACCGCCGAGCGGATCCGGGTCGCGGACGCGGTCGGGTCGTCGTGGACCCCGCACGGGGCCCGGGTGCATCCGGTGAAGCTGGTGAAGGGTCTCGCGGCCGCCGTCGAGGCGCTCGGGGTCGTCATCCATGAGCAGACGCCGGTGACGGAGATCCGCCCCAAGCACGCGGTGACGCCGTACGGCACCGTCCGCGCGCCCTACGTCCTGCGCTGCACCGAGGGATTCACCGCCGCGCTCAAGGGCGAGCGGCGGACCTGGCTGCCGATGAACTCCTCGATGATCGCCACCGAGCCGCTGACCGACGAGCAGTGGGCGTCGGTGGGCTGGGACGGGCGCGAGACGCTCGGCGACATGGCGCACGCCTACATGTACGCCCAGCGCACGGCCGACGGCCGGATCGCGCTGGGCGGGCGCGGGGTGCCGTACCGCTTCGGCTCGGGGACCGACAACGACGGGCGGACGCGGCCCGCGACGATCTCGGCGCTGCGGGAGATTCTGCTCGGGTTCTTTCCGTCGCTGGCGGGTGTGCGGGTGGAGCACGCCTGGTCCGGGGTGCTGGGGGTGCCCCGCGACTGGTGCGCCACGGTGACGCTGGACCGGTCGACGGGGCTCGGCTGGGCGGGCGGGTACGTCGGGTCGGGCGTGGCCACGGCGAATCTGGCGGCGCGGACTCTGCGGGATCTGGTCCAGCAGGACTCGGGGCAGGGCGGGCGTACCGAGCTGACGGATCTGCCGTGGGTGGGGCACAAGGTGCGCAAGTGGGAGCCGGAGCCGTTGCGGTGGCTGGGCGTTCAGGGCATGTACGCCGTGTATCGGGCGGCGGATCGGCGGGAGGCGGTGACTCGGGGGGCGGAGTCGTCGCGGCTGGCGCGAGTGGCGGATCGGGTGGCCGGGCGCTGAGCGCTCCGCTGGGTGGAGCTGGTGACCACTGGGGTGCCGCGGTATGCCGGTCTGTCGGCCGCGGCGCCGTTGTGGCTGGTCGCGCAGTTGCCCGCGCCCTTGGGGCGTTTTCTCGTGGCCGGGCCTGACTCCCCGCTACGGCTCCAGTACGACCTTTCCGGTCGTCCCCCTCGTCTCCAGCGCCCGGTGCGCCGCCGCGGCCTCGGTGAGGGGGAAGCGTTGAACCGCCGGAGTCAGGCGGCCCTCCGCCGCCTCCGCCAAGGCCCGCAGTTCGAGGGTGCGGACCGGGTTGGGGCCGCCCGCCTTGCTCAGCATCACCGGGCCGAGGACCTGCTCGGAGACGCCCTCGACGAGGTAGGGCTCGCCGCCCTGGATGCCTTCGCCGGACCAGCCGAAGACGATGTGCCGGCCGCCGGGGCCGAGGAGGGCGACGGACGCCTCGGCCGCGCTGCCGCCCACCCCGTCGAAGACCACGGTGGCCGACCGCCCGCCCAGCCAGGCGCGGACCTTCTCCGGCCAGTCGGGGTCCGTGTAGTCGACGGCGAGGTCGGCGCCGTTCGCCCGGACGCGGGCCACTTTCTCCGGGCCGCCGGCGAGACCGGCGACGGTGGCGCCGGCGTTCTTGGCGTACTGCACGAGCAGGGTGCCGATACCGCCGGCCGCCGCCGGGACGACGGCCACGGAGTCCGGGCCGAGATCGGCGAACTGCAGGATCCCCATCGCCGTACGCCCCGTGCCGATCATGGCGACCGCCTCGGCGAAGTCCAGGTTCTCCGGGATCTCGTGGAGGCGCTCGACATCGGTGACGGCGAGTTCGGCGTACCCGCCCGGCGCGAAGCCGAGGTGGGCCACCACCCGCTTGCCCAGCCAGAGGCCGGCCACGCCCTCGCCGAGGGACTCGACCACGCCGGCCACCTCACGGCCCGGGATGGTGGGCAGCGGCGTCGGGGCGGGGGCCGGGCCCTGCACGCCCTCGCGCAGGGCGGTGTCCAGGAGGTGGACACCGGCCGCGGCGACGGTGATACGGACCTGGCCCGGGCCCGGCCGCGGGTCCTCGACCTGCTCGTAGGTGAGGTTCTCGGCCGGTCCGAAGGCGTGCAGGCGGATGGCGTGCATCAGGGTCCCCCATCACTCGTGGAATCGCTCGTCGGCTCTCGCGGGTGACCACTCTTCAACCTCAAGCATGCTTGAGGTCAAGGGCGTTCTGTCCGAGGGCCAGCGACACCGCGGTCAGCGCGCTGTTGAAGGACACCTCGGAGAGCACTCCGGGCGCGGCGACCTGGTCGCCCGCGAGATAGACGCCGTCGCCCCGGTCGATCGCCGGGCGGTCCCGCCAGCTGGTGCCGGGCAGGTCCACGGCTCCGGTACGGCCGTTCGCGAGGGCCTCCCGCCGCCAGGTGACCCGGTCCCGCCAGCCCTCGAAGGCGAGGTCCAGCAGCTCCTCGGCACGGGCGATCCCGGCGGCCTTCGACTCGGTGGGGCCGAGCGGGATCTGCCCCTGGATCAGCTGCTCGCCGGCCGGAGCGAGGGTCCGGTCCTGCGCGGTGAACCGCTCGATCCACCCCGGCCGGTCCAGGTCGGACACGGCGAAGGCGTCCCCGCGCCGGGTGCGCACCGCCAGGTCGATCAGCGCCGTACGGCCGCTCGTCCAGGTCAGGCTGTCGTCCTTCAGCAGACGCCGGGCCGCGTCCAGCGAGGTGGCGAGGACGACCGGGGTGTCCGTCGGGAGGGTGTCGACACGGGACAGGGTCTCGATCCGGACCCCGAGGTTCCAGGCGTGGTCGGCCATCCGCCCGATGACACTGCCCCAGCCGCCGCGCGGGTAGTGCGCCTCCGGCGGCAGCTTGGTGGCGCGGCGCAGCCGCTCCTGCACGAAGGCGGCGGACAGCGCGCCGGGGTCGTGGTGGAAGAGGGCGACGGCGGAGTAGTGGGCGGCCGCGCGGGCGCCCTCCTCGCCCGCGATACCGCTCGCCCAGGTCAGGAAGTCCACGTCCACGGGTGCCTGGGACAGACCGCGGCGAAGCATCTTGAGCATGCCGAAGGGCGGGGTGCGGCGCAGCACGCCCTTGTGGCGCAGCCGCAGCCGGGCCGCCTCCAGGGGCGGCAGCGGAGCGAGCGGTCCGATCAGATCGCGCTGCTTGAGCCAGGTCCAGTGCGGACCGCCGTTGTAGAGGGCGTGCGGTCCCTCGTTCGTCCGGTACGGCCCCTCGGCGGTCCGCGCCCGGCCGCCCAGGCTGTGGTGGGCCTCGTACACGGCGACCTTGGCGCCCGCTTCGGCGGCGGTGATGGCCGCGGCGAGTCCGGCGAAGCCGCCGCCGACGACGGTGATGCGGTGCATAGGGGTCTCCCTCTGCTCGGGTGGCCTGTTGCTCGGTGGCCTTTCTCCCAGTACGACGCAGCGAGTGCCCTCAAATGTGACATCGGCCGGGTTTTCGCAGGTCAGGGTCGATGTCAGTGGTGGGGTGGACCATGGGGGACATGGCGACTACGGGTGGCAGTGGTACGAGGGTGAAGGCGCCCAAGCGCCCCGAGGTGCGGCTGTCGGCGCTGGAGCCGTACACCGGGGGCGGTCTTGAGCCGGACGGTGACTATGACGGGCTGGAGTTCGGGGAGACGGAGCTCGCCCGGCAGGACGGGGGTGGCGCCCGCTTCATGGACTGCGCGCTCAGAACGTGCGCGCTGGACGAGACCCGGCTTGCCCACGCCCGGTTCCTGGACTCGGTGCTGACCGCTCCGCGCGGGGTCGGCACGGACCTGTCCGAGGCGACCCTTCGTGATGTGGAGCTGCTCGATGCCCGTCTCGGCGGGGTTCAGTTGCACGGCGCCGCCCTGGAGCGCGTCCTGATCCGCGGGGGCAAGATCGACTATCTGAACCTGCGCGGGTCCCGCCTCACAGACGTCGTCTTCGAGAACTGCGTGCTGGTGGAGCCGGACTTCGGCGGCGCCGCCCTGGCGCGGGTCTCGTTCCCGGGGTGCGTCCTGAGGGGCGCGGACCTCGCCGGGGCGACGCTGACGGACGTGGACCTCAGAGCCCGTGAACAAACTGATCGTTGCGGGCGGGTGGGAATCCGTGAATTGACCTGAACAACCAGGACCTCTTGGTA
>NZ_JAVRBF010000131.1:0-5690 GCF_032436805.1 Streptomyces sp. P17
GCCTTCGAAGGCCGCCTGACCCCGAGCAACAACTGACACCTCAACAACCAAGATCAGCCGTTAAATTGACACACCCGTGCTATCAGAACGGCAGCGATCACCGGCTACGAAAATCTTGTATGAGCCGCGAGTCGCACCCAACCTGGAACACAGGAGAGGGCTGCGGCGTTTAAGAGACATGGGAAGTACTGTGCTTGTAGTGGCGGTCGGCCTTGCTGCCGGCGTTTGTCTGACTCTGGTGGATCGCGCTCTGCTGTGGGCAGAGCGCCGGGGGTGGATCTACTACCGTAAGACGCGGGGGCGTGGTTCCGCGCTGGTAGAGGGGATCTCCCCTGCCGCACAGGCGATGAAGCAGGCGATGGAGCAGGAGAGGTTCCGTAAGAACGTCCGGATTGGCGAGGGCACGCCACTCGATGTGAACCTAGACCAGGGCGTCGCGTGGATCCATCGCTCAGAGAGCGGTCAGCAAGAATCTGCCAACTCTGATGGGGACATTTGCCCCCCCACCCCCTGCTCGGGGTGACTCCAGAGCTGCTCGGCTTGATTCCCCAGGCCGTTGCGCGCTGAGCTCCGATTGGGCGCCACGAGGAAGGGGCCGCCCGATAGCCAGCCAGCACCAAGGCCGTGGTGGCCAGTCCAGGATGCACGCAGCGCATCGCGTGAGCGACGCCGAAGGTGCCCTTGACCTGCGGGTGAGTACTTGGCGTACAGAAAGCCCCTGTGAGAATGATCTTGGCCTTCCCGAGCGCCTAGCGCGTATCTCCGGTCTCCGCCGCGGCGTCCTGTCGCTGGCGCCACTGTGCGCGAATACCGTTGTCGGCTTGTTCTGCGTCTCCCAGTTGGGTTCCGGTCCGGGATCCTTCGTTGGCACCTTGGTCACCTGGAGCCCAGCGGCCCGACCGCGGGGTGCACGCTCGTCGACCAGGCGAGCCACAGACTGCCTGGCAGGCCCACCGGATCCCTCCCACTCGATGTGCCGGGCCTGCTCCGCACGGCGGGGCTCCCGGTACACCGCCACCACGCGGGCCCGCTCCTCCGCAGTCGGCCACAACCGCAGCGCTCCGTCCAGGCGCCGGGCGAGCAACCCGGAGGGGTGCAGGACCCTTGCCGGGGCATCCTCCAGGTCCAGCCAGGCGATCACTTCATCCGCGGTCCAGCCCGCATCGGCGACCTGTCGGACGACCACCGCGATCCGCGGCCGGGCAGCCTTCCCGACCACGGTACCCGGCAGATCAGCTCTCCAGCCAGCTGGAACCGCCGTCCAATCTTGTTCAAGTCCCGGCGACCGCCGGCCTTTCCCTTGGACTTCTTCGAGATGGGGGGCTTGCTTGCTCCGCTGGCGAGCTTGCTCTCAGGGGGAGAGAAGTACCACCCGCAGAAGAACCACCAGTAGACCCCCCGTTGGGGTGCAACGAGGCCCATCCGAACCAGCTATCACAGACGCCCCAGAGAACCCCTTCCGGGCACCCTTCGCCCCGGCCTTCGAGGACGTCGCCGACCACGGCCGCCGCCCCTTCCGGGACGTCTTTACCCCCAGATGCGCCTCAACTCCGGCCCCGCTTCCACGATCTCGGTGACGGCACACGCGTATGCGCGGGCGCGGCCTCATCCCGTAGTACGTGCGGATCCTGAGCGCGGCATCAAACTCCGGCGGAAGTATCCGCACGTGCACCGAGGCCTGCGCCGGCCCTCCGCGCACCCGCGCATCTGGCGCCTCCCATGCCAGCAGCCCGCTCTCCCCGCAGTATCTGCAGGTGATACTCCACCGCTCACTCCGACAGAGCCGTCCGCCGTTCCGGAACCTGTGCCATATCCCGGCTCACATTGTCGAAGCCACCGGCACTCAACCACCAAGACGTACACCTTCCGCTACGCGGGCAGCGACCAGTTCGCGGCAGAGATAGTTAGGCGGACCCATCAACGTGAGGGCACGTGCGTCCTGGGACAGGCGGTTCAGGGCATGGTCGCGGGAGAAGGCGGCGCTACCGGCCAGCCCTTGTGCCGTCCGGCAGATCGCCTCGGCCGTCTCAGAACCAAACACCTTGGCCGTCAACGCAGGCCCCGTGCGGTCTCCCCGCGCCTCGGTCGCAGACTGCACCACGCCCCGGACCGCAGCCAGTTGTGAGCCCAACTCAAAGATGTGGTGCCGATACAGCGGGCTGTCCAAAAGCTTGCGCCGACGTCCTACCTCCACCGCGATGTCATGGGCTTCTTCAGCGATGCCTAGCGCGACGGCCCCGAGGGTCAGGCCGAGAGTGTGTGGGTAGCCGATGGCCTCAGGGGTCTCGCGGGAGTGGGTCAGCACGTCTCCTGCCTCAGCCATGTACCCGCTTAGCCGAATCAGCCCGGTCGCAGAGCGACGCATCCCGGACAGATCCAAGACCCCTTCAACCACAAAGCCTGGCCGTGAGCTGTCGACCACGAAAATTCCCTGGTTGGACCGACCGTAACTGCCCTGTGCCCCCTCATCTTCACCAGTGCGAGCCAGAACCAGATACAAGTCGGCCACACCCGCGCCGGTGGTGAAGGTCTTGGCTCCATCGAGTTCCCAGCCCCCCTCTGCCCGCCGGGTCGCGCTGGTCGAGATCTTCTGCTTGGCAGCGTCGGTGCCCGGCTCGCTCCACGAGGAGGCGAAGATCCGGCCATCACGAGCGACTGCTGTCAAGAGCCGCTTCCGTTGCTCATCGGACCCGTAGGAAATGATTCGGCTGATGGCTGCGTAGTGCAGGAACACGATGATCCCTACCGATGCGTCGGCTCGCGCCAATGCGGTAATCACTGCGTTCGCGTCGCGCCAGTTCGCACCGAGGCCGCCATATTCGGTCGGAATCGGCAGTCGGAGGACGGCGGCGGTGCGTAGCGTGGCCAGAAGCCGGTCACTTGGGCGCCCGCTGTTGTCATCACGAACCTCCGCCCGTAGTGCCGCCAGGACCTCGGGGAGCCCCAGGAGACCCGGCGTAATGGGGAGTGTGGTGGGCCAGTCCATAGATTTTCTCCGTCTTCACTCGCTATCCGGTGCAGAAATGCCCTAATACGGGCGTAGCGCAGTCCACGAATTAGCATATAACCGCCTCCACCCCGCGGAGCAAGGAGTATCACGCATCAGCCACGTGGCCGGATTGCGCCGAACGAAACAACCCCAGCCGCACCGAGGACTGGACGCTGTAGACCCGAGCAGGCGAACACTACAGTTGTGCCCCAATCTAAGACTTCCCTTACGCTTCTCATCGACGCCTATACTGCATCTTTCCGGGCAAGATCGACTTCCGGGATATGGCGGAGTGATGCGAAACACGGTTGAGTCGATGCATCACACAAGTTAAGATCATCCGTACCATCGGCCCTTTCCAGGAAAATGGGGGAAACAGGTGACCGAGCGAGAGATTATTGAAATTCTTCTAGTTTGCGAAGACCAATTGGAATGTGCCGGCTTGGTTGCCCTCCTCAGTAAGGATCGGGGAATTTCAATTGTCGGAGATACCTCCTCTGTAGCGGTGGCGCAGAGATTGACCTCCTCTCTCAAACCAGACGTGATCCTGTGCAGTGAGCGAGTACTTTCACATCAGACGATCGAGCTTGCCGAAAAAATTACAGAGAGATCCGAGGAAGCCAAGCCCGTCCATTTCATCGTCCTGCTATCGTCACTGGACGATCAGGGCATCGAACTGCTGCGCATCGACCGGTGCATCGTGCTCGATCGGCGCATGAGCTCGGCCGAGCTCATCGCCGCCATCCGCGTAACAGCCGCCGGTTACCTACCTGTACGCAGCGATCTGGCCGGTAACTTGGCGCGAGCGTCGGTTAGTCTCAAAGGGGCCAGCGCGGCAGCAGGGGAAAGGGTGCGAAATCTGACGAACCGCGAGCGTCGAGTGTTCGAGCTCATGATCCAGGGACTCTCCAACCCGGAAATTGCAGCCGACCTCAAAGTCGCCGAGTCAACCGTCAAATCGCACGTGCAGGGCATCCTCAACAAGCTCGACCTGCGCGATCGCATCCAGGCAGTCATCTACGCCTACGAAGCAGGGCTCGTAGGTGTTCGTTCCAACTGAAGGCGCATGTCTCGCCCACTCCTCGCTGAGCGCAAACCTGCCGCGGATGATCTGCCGCCGGCAGCAGCCGGGCGAATGACTTTCCTGCCATCGGCCAGCCGTTCTCAATGATTTGACCAGATGGGTCTTCCAGCCGCGGGGCGGGATCCGATGGAGTTCCCCCCGACGTCGGCAGTGATCAACAGCAGGTGTACCCGGGGGTAGTCATGCCGCCCCGGACCTGTCACCAGCGACGGATCGAGGCGACGGACAACGCCACCGTGTCGTAGATCCCCTACGGAGTCACCTTCTTGGCCCGGGCGGAGGCCGTCGGAAGCCATGACTTAATTCCCGGAAAGTCCTAAACGACCACCCCACCGGACGATTTGAAACCTGCTCTGATGGGCTGTCCGACCCGACACCCCACGCCACACACGGCCACAGCCGGTTGGAAACTCGCATAGCAGAGACCCGGACCGTCAGCCAGTCCCCCCACTACCGGCGTCGACTTCCCAGCCGTCGACCGTCACAGGATCACCGACAATGGGCCCCTTCCTCCTATCGGAGGAGAACTGGCCGAAAACACGCTCCCCCGATGGACCTATTTATTGTGACGCTAATCCTGGAGGGGGATTTACCGATAGCGCTGCGCAACATAGCGTCTGCCATCAGAACAGCCGAAAGCCCATGCCTCGGCGATTCAGGGAGGGATCAACCGTGTCAAGTATTTTAACTCCGCTGTCGCCAAATACCTCACCCTGCAGACCAGCGCACGCCAGCCTACATTCTGACCTGCCGCACTCGACGCGTCGGCCCGATTGTAAAGCATAAAAGGGATATGACGCACACGGCGCGCCACCCCCATTTCCATGGGTCGAGCGCATGAAACTACTCCCCACATCCAGTTAATCGCACGTCGACCTTCCAAGAACTATCGTCTCCTTTAATTCTAACCCCTCACGCATCATCGGGGAGAAATTTAAGCATTGGACCGCGAAACGCATTCCGCTCCTTAGGATTTCGCGAAGCCTCGGTGTTCTCGAAATGCACCTTCACGTGAAACTAGACAACTGAGGACACTGTAGGGAATTCCCGATTGTCGATCGTAACGGACTTCAGGCCAGCTGTGACAATCGCCCTCGGGTCAGCCTTGCCAGCGGCACCACGGCGTGGCTGCTTCCCTTAGATCTACCCAACAACCCCGCGGGATTCTGCGGCAACCTGCCATCGGCGACCGGAAACCACCACTTCAGATGCAACTTCGACGCCAGGTCCTCTACCCATAGCAATGTATTTCCCTGGATTATACGGAAGGGCTTGAGTCGCGATGACCTCCTATGAATTCAACACTGAGCCTCGGCGGCCAGTCCACCCTCATAGGCAGGGGAATTCAGCCCAAGCGGATGGGATGACATCACGTCATGAGGATGGGTTGCAGCTGTCATTTGCGCAGCAACGACTTTGGTTTCTGAGCCAGTTGGGTCTCAACCAACAGGAGTACCTGGTTCCCAGGGTATTGCGGGTGCGGGGTGGTTTGGATGTGGAGGCGTTGGAGGCGGCGTTCTCGGGTGTGGTGGCGCGGCATGAGGTGCTGCGTACGCGGTTCGTCATCGGTGCCGGGGGCGAGCCGGTTCAGGTGGTCGACGAGCCCGGCCCGGTACG
>NZ_JAVRBF010000252.1:0-605 GCF_032436805.1 Streptomyces sp. P17
TGCTTATTGAAATTATTAGAACCTTTCGTCTTCTTGGAAAGTTTACGTTGAGCTTTAGCCAGCTTCTTCTCGTACTTCTTGGTGTATTTGGGATTGTTGAATACAACGCCATCAGAACAAGCCGCAAGTGATTTGATACCAACGTCTACACCCACAGTTTTGCTTGCGATAGGTAACGGTTGAATTTCTGTTTCAACAAGCATCGAAATGAAGTATTTGCCTGTTTTAGTTTTGGACACATAGACGGAAGACGGGCTGCCATTGAACGGTCTTGATAGTTTGACTTTCAATGAATTTTTCATCTTGGCTAAAGTGATTTGCTTTGTTTCAGCGTTGAATTTAAAAGCGTTAGCCATGTAGCAAGCGGATTGCTTACCATGTTTGTTTTTGAACTTAGGATAGCCAAATCCAGATTTGAAAAATGCTTTAAACGCTTTATCAAGATGACGGAGCGATTGCTGTAATGGCACACTTGAGACGTTCTTCAACCAAGAATAATCCGCATCTTTTTTAAGCGTAGTTAAATTTTGATTCCAATCGCTGAAGTTGGTTTTGTTACCTTGTTCATACTGTTCTTTCGAGAAAGCCAAAGCATTGTTGTAAAC
>NZ_JAVRBF010000132.1:0-5646 GCF_032436805.1 Streptomyces sp. P17
TGCTCGGCGAGCTGCCGGGTGCTCCTCGGCGAGGGTCGGGGCCGGGCCCGCCGGTGCCGGGTTGAGGAAGTCGGGGCCCCGGCACGGGGGACCCGGGCCATCTGACGGAGAACGTCGCGGCGGGCGGACTACGGTTGAGCGAGGAGGAGTCGGCGGTGCTGGAGGAGTGTCATCGCCGTAGCTGAACGATCTCTCACCGATTCCCGTCGTGGCGATGAGTTCCGGCGTTCGCCCCGGTCTCATTGCCGACACCACCCCACAGACGCAGGAGTGACCACGATGCGCATCGTCATCACCGAGTTCATCAGCCTCGACGGCGTCGTGCAGGCGCCGGGCGGTCCCCAGGAGGACACCGACGGCGGTTTCGCGCACGGCGGCTGGTCGCACCCGTACTTCGACCCGGAGGTCCTCGGCGGTGCCTTCGACGCGGGGATGCGCAAGGCCGAGGCGCTGCTCTTCGGGCGCCGCACCTTCCAGACCATGGCCGCCGCGTGGCCGGAGCGGGCCGGGGACCCCTTCGCCGACCGGATGAACTCCATCAAGAAGTACGTCGTCTCCGGCACCCTCTCCGACGCCGATCTGACCTGGAACAACAGCGAGCTCATCCCCGCCGACGGAGCGGTCGCCAGGATCCGGGAGCTGCGCGCGGCCGAGGGCGGCGACCTGGCGATGATGGGCAGCCCGACCCTGGTGCGCACCCTCATCCAGGAGGGCCTCGTCGACGAGCTCCAGCTCATCGTGATGCCGGTGCTGCTCGGCGGCGGCAAGTCGATCTTCCCCGCGGACGGCGGGAAGCGCCCGCTGGAGCTGGTCTCCACGACCACCGCCAAGACCGGCGCCCAGGTGTGCGTCTTCCGGCCGGCGGCCGAGGGGTAGCCGGGCGGGGGCGGGCGTCCTACGCTCGACCCGTACGACATCTCTGACTGAGTCAACCATCAGGGAGCGGGTCGACCATGACCGTCCAGGACATCCGCGCCTTCAACCGCTTCTACACGAACGTCATCGGCGCCCTCGACCACAGCCGCCATCTGTACGCCCCGTACACCCTCACCGAGTCCCGCGTGCTCTACGAGCTCGCGCACTCCCCGCGGACGGACGCCGCCGACCTGCGTACCGAACTCTCCCTGGACTCGGGGTATCTGAGCCGGATCCTGACCAGGTTCGAGCAGGACGGCCTGGTCGAGCGCAGCCCTTCCGCGCAGGATCCCCGGCGGCGCCGGATCACGCTCACCGCACACGGCAGGGAGACCGCCGCCCTGCTGGCCGAGCGCTCGAACGAGGCCGTGGGCTCGCTGCTCTCCGCGGTACCGGCCACCGACCGGCTCCGGCTCGCGGAGGCGATGCGCACGGTCCGCGAGATCCTCTCCGCCAAGGATCACAAGGGCCCCGCAGACGTCCTGCTGCGCGAGCCGGGCCCGGGCGACCTCGGCTGGATCGTGCAGCGCAACGCCGCGCTGTACGCGTCCGAGTTCGGCTGGAACACCGACTACGAAGGGCTGGTCGCGCGGATCGTCGCGGACTTCGCCGAGGACCACGATCCCCACCTGGAGCGGGTGTGGATCGCCGAGCTGGACGGGCGTCCGGTCGGGTGCGTGATGTGCGTCCGGGACGAGGCGCCCGCCACCGCCCGGCTGAGGCTCCTCCTCGTCGAACCGGACGCGCGCGGCCTCGGCATCGGCGACCGGCTGATCGGCGCGGTCGTGGACTTCGCGCGCGGGGTCGGCTACCGCGACCTGGTCCTGTGGACCAACGACGTCCTCGCCGCCGCCCGCCGCCTCTACCAGCGCCACGGTTTCGTGCTCACCGCCGAGAAGCCGCACCGCTCCTTCGGCAAGGACCTGGTCGGACAGGACTGGCGCCTGGACCTGACCGGCACGCCGGAATGACGGCGCCCGATCTGACCGGCGCCCCCGGGTGACGCGTAGAGTCGCGATTATGAAGCTGGCGTTCTCCACTCTCGGTGTCCCCGGTCTTCCCCTCGCCGACGTGCTGCGGCTCGCGTCCGCCCACGGCTATCACGGCGTGGAACTGCGCGCGCATCCCGAGGAGCCGGTGCATCCGGGGCTCACACCAGAGGAGCGGCTCACGGCGGCCGCCGAGTTCAAGACGGCCGGAGTCGAGGTCGTCGGCATCGCCGGATACGCCCGGGTGGCCGCCCCCGGTCCCGACGAACCGGTGATCGAGGAGATCCTCGCCCTGCTCGACCTCGCCCGCGACCTGGGCGCCCCTTTCGTGCGCGTCTTCCCCGGCGCCGAGGACTCCCAGCGCCCCGAGGAGGCCGACGCCGTCGCCGCCCGCAGGCTCGGCACCGCCGCCGAGTACGCCGCCGACCTCGGCGTACGGATCCTGCTGGAGACCCACGACTCGCACCGCACCGGAGCCGCCGCGATCCGGGTGCTCGGCCTGGTCGGGCACCGGAACGTGGGCTCGCTGTGGGACGTGATGCACACCTGGCTGGGCGGCGAGCAGCCCTCGGAGTCGTACGCCGCTCTCGCCCCGTATCTCGGCTACGTCCAGGTCAAGGACATCGCCTCCGCCGCCGACACCACCCCGCTGCCGCTGGGCTCCGGGGTGCTGCCGCTCGCCGAGTGCGTGGAGGTGCTCTCCCGGCACGGCTGGGACGGCTGGCTGTGCTGGGAGTACGAGAAGCGCTGGTACGAGCAGGCGGCCCCGCTCACGGACCTGCTCGGCGCGGGCCACGACCACCTCGCCCGGCTGCTCAACGACTCCGCGTAATTCGTTGGCCCGGGGCGGGGCCCCGGTTAACGTCGCCGTCATGATCCCGCCCGCGCAGCCGCGCTCCGCCATGCCCTCATGAGCCTTGCCCGTACCCTCGTCGACGTACGGCCCCTGCGCACCTCCCCCGTTTTCCGGCGGCTGTTGATCGGGCGCACGGCCTCCATCCTGGGCAGCTTCATGACGGTGGTGACCGTCATGTTCCAGGTGTGGGACATGACGCACAGCGCGGTGTGGAGCGGTGCGGTGGGGCCGGCGCAGGCGCTGCCCCTGGTGGTCGTCGGACTGCTCGCCGGGTCCTGGGCGGACCGGCGGACCGCGGGGACCGGCGCCGGATCTTCCTTCTCGCGACCGTCGGGCTGATCGCGGCCCAACTGGAGCGAGCCCGCGCCGACTTGGCGGCGTATGGGGGTGGGCCGCACTGGCCGCGCTGGTGGAGGCGGGCCGGGGCGTGGCGCTGATCCCGCGCCTGGTCCGGCCGCTCTACGCGCACCGCGACCTCGCCCTGCTCACCACCGAGGGCGCGCCGCCCTCCCGCAACGTCTTCGCGGCCGTACGGGCGGGCTCGGAGGCGGACCCGGTGCTTACGGCCCTACGGGAAGAGCTGCTCAGCGCAGCCGCTTCTCCAGCAGTGCCCGGCACTCCGGCCACTCCTCGGAGGTGATCGAGTAGATCGCGGAGTCCCGCAACAGGCCCTCCTCCCCCGGCGCCCAGGAGCGGGACCAGTTGCGCAGGACGCCCTCGAAGCGGGCGCCCGTGCGCTCGATCGCGGCGCGGGAACGCTTGTTGCGGGCGTCGGTCTTGAGGTCGACGCGGGAGACCTCCCACGCCTCGAAGGCGTGCCGGAACAGGAGGAGTTTCGCCTCGGTGTTCACGCCCGTGCCCTGCGCGGAGGCGGCGAGCCAGGTGAAGCCGACCTCGATGGCGTCCAGCCGGTCCTCGGAGGTCCAGGACCGCGGCTCCCAGTAGGAGGTGGCGCCGACCACGCGTCCGGTCGCCGTGGAGATCTGGGCGTAGGGCGCGAGGATGCCGGCTGCCGCGCGGGCGAGTTGCGCGTCGACGTAGGCCTCGACCTCACTCGCCCGCGGCACCCAGGTGAACGCGTACGTGTCGCGGTTCTCCTCGGCCGCCAGGGCCAGTCCGGGCGCGTGCCGCGGCTCCAGCGGTTCCAGACGGACCAACTCGCCCTCCAGAACCGGTCCTTCCAGCTTGAAGCCCACCGCTCGCCCCTCACAGTCGTGCGCGCAGCGCCCCGAATTCCTCGTGGAAACCCGGGAAAGTCTTGCGTACGCAGCCGGGGTCGTCGAACGAAATACCCGGCACGCGCAGGCCGGTGACCGCGAAGGACATGACGATGCGGTGGTCGCCGTAGGACGTGATCTCGGTGCCGGAAAGGGCTCCCGGGTGGATCTCGATCCAGTCGGGGCCCGTCTCCACCCGTACGCCGAGGCGCCGGAGGTTCTCCGCGCAGGCCTCCAGGCGGTCGCACTCCTTCACCCGGGTGTTGGCGACGTCCTCGATACGCACCGGGCCCGAGGCGAAGGGGGCGATGGCGGCGAGCGTGGGCATGGTGTCGGAGATGTCCCGCATGTTGACCGTGAGGCCGCGCAGTTCGCCGGTGCCGCGGACCGTCGTGCGGTCGGCGCCGATCTCCACCTCCGCGCCCATCCGGCGCAGCACCTCGACAAAGCCCAGGTCGCCCTGGAGCGCGCCCTCGCCCAGGCCCGGCACGGTCACCTCGCCGCCGGTCACGGCCGCTGAGGCGAAGAAGTAGCCGGCCGTGGAGGCGTCGGGTTCGATGGCGTACGTGGTGGCGGTGTAGCCACCGGCGGGGACCACGAAGTCATTGCCGTCGCGGGTCACCTCCACCCCGAAGGCCCGCATCATCGCGAGCGTGATCTCGACGTACGGCACCGAGACCAGGTCGGTGACATGGACGCGCAGGCCCTGCTCGGTGAGCGGGCCGAGCAGCAGCAGGGCGGTCAGGTACTGCGAGGACTGGCCGGCGTCCAGCGTGACCTCGCCGCCGACGACGCCCTTCGCCGTCACGGTGAGCGGGTGGTGGCCCTCCTTCTCCTCGTGGCGCAGGTCCACGCCCAGCTCGCGCAGGGCCCGGGTGAGCGGCAGCAGCGGGCGGCGGCGCATCTGCTCGGAGGCGTCGAAGCGGTAGGTGCCGTGGCCCGCGGCGGCCAGCGTCGGCAGGAAGCGGGCGGTCGTCGCGCCGTCCCGGCAGTAGACGTCCGCCTCGGCGGCCGCGGGGCCCTGCGGGCGGCCGTCCACCTGCCAGCTGTCCGGGGTCCGCCCGACGCGGTAGCCGAGGCTCACCAGGCCCTCGGCGAAGCCCTCGGTGTCGTCCGACCGCAACGGCCGTACGAGGGTGGTGACTCCGTCGGCCGCCGCCGCCAGGAAGAGGGCGCGCGCGGTGATGGACTTGGAACCGGGAATGTCGACAACTGGCATGCCCCCATGATCGCCCGGCGCGTCACCCCGGCGCCCGGAAGTCCACGAGATGGACCACGGATCGTCAGTCCGTGGCCATGTCATCGGGGCGGAACGAGCCAGTCCGGCGAGGGCCCCGGACGCGCTGTCTATGGCCGGCCGGATCCTGCGCGGAGACCCGGCCGGCTGGACCTCGGCCGGCACCAGACCCACGGCGGCCGCGCCGGCCAGACCGATCCCGCCGCCGTACGCCGCGCCGGCCGCGATCCACGGCAACGGCTGCACCGCCGCAGGTGAGCCTCCGCTGCGGCTGATGCTGTACGCCTCAGTCCGTGGCCATGTCCTCCGGCATCGAGCGGGCCAGTCCGGCCAGGACCCCGGACGCGCTGTCTCCGGCCGGCCGGATCCTGCGCGGAGACCCGGCCGGCTGGACCTCGGCCGGCACCAGACCCACGGCGGCCGCGCCGGCCA
>NZ_JAVRBF010000133.1:0-5616 GCF_032436805.1 Streptomyces sp. P17
ACCCGCCCCGCGCCACACCGGCTCGTCGCAAGAGGCCGACAGGGACCGGGAATTCCGGACTCGACAGCCAACGATCGACAGACCCGCCCCGCGCCACACCCGCTCCTGCCAAAAGGCCGACAGGGACCGGGAGTTCGGGAGAAAGGCGACCCGGATCAGCCGACCCATTCCCGCGCCGCACCGGCTCCTTGCGCGCTTCAGCCGCCCCGCGCCCGAACAGATCCTCCGATCACCCCCGGCACGGACCTCGTCGAGCGAGCCCGCGGCGGTCCGGTCTGTCCCGGCCCCGCGCGCGATCCGCCCGCCGGCCGCATTCGACCCGGGCGCGCTGGATCAGCTCCGCGGCACCCCGGACGACCCCCGGACCATCAGCTCGCCCCGGATCGTCGCGATGCCCCCGGGGGGCGCGTCCTCCCGGCCCATCGCGATGCGTCCGGCCCGTGCTCCCGCCTCCGACAGGGGGAGCCTCACCGTCGTGAGGGAAGGCACCACGTCGATGCTGAACGGCAGGTCGTCGAAGCCGGCGACCGAGACGTCCTCCGGGATCCGCAGCCCCGACTCCCGCAGGGCCGCGCAGGCGCCGAGGGCGACGGAGTCGTTCGCGGCGACCACCGCGGTGAGGGTGGGGTCACGGCGCAGGAGTTCCAGCGTGGCCTCGTAGCCGGAGCGGCGGTCGTAGCGGCCGTGCACGGTCCAGCGGGGGTCCTCCTCGATGCCGTGCGCCCGCAGCGCCGCCCGGTGGCCTTCCAGACGGTGCCGGGTCGTCGTGCGCTCCTCGGGCCCTGCGATGTAGCCGAGGCGCCGGTGGCCGAGGCCGATCAGGTGCTCGGTCAGCTCCTTGCCGCCCCCGCGGTTCTCGAAGGTCAGCGCGATGGCCCCGGTGTCCGGCGCCGGCGGGCGCCCGCACAGCACCACCCGGGTCCCGGCCTCCGCGAGCTTCCTGAGCTTCGCCGACACCGCCGCCACATGCTGCGCGTTCTCCACGGCCCCGCCGGTCAGCACCACGGCCGCCGCCCGCTGCCGCTGCAGCAGGGTGAGGTAGGTCAGCTCGCGCTCGGGGGAGCCTCCGGTGTTGCAGACGACCGCCAGCCGCTCACCGCCCGCGCGTCCGCCCGGGCCGCCGATCTCGGCCTGGATCGCGCTCGCCATGATCCCGAAGAAGGGGTCGGCGATGTCGTTGACGAGGATGCCGACCAGGTCGGACGTGGCGGCGGCCAGCGCGCTCGCCGGACCGTTCAGCACGTAGTCCAGCTCGTCCACGGCACGCAGCACCCGCTCACGGGTGGACGCGGCCACGGGGTAGTTCCCGTTCAGCACGCGCGACACCGTCGCGGGGGAGACCTGTGCGCGGGCCGCAACGTCCGCCAGGGTCACCGTCATCTCGTCGTCCTCCGGTCGCGCATCTCTCGTACCACCTCGTACGTCATACGTGCTCGTAGACAGGCTCCCGCCGCATACGGTTCCGAGGCTGCCGTGCAGACCATAAGGCCACCCACCCCGTTTGTTCGCCCCCTCGAACAACTCATCCCCATCACGGTCTTGTACAGACCACTGCTCAGAGGCTAGCTTCAGTTCTTGTAGAAAGCGCTTGCTGCGTCGCTGGGGCGTAGGCGGACGAAGGGATTGACGTGACACGCAAAACGGTGCGGATCGCCATGAACGGCGTGACCGGGCGCATGGGCTACCGCCAGCACCTCGTCCGCTCCATCCTGGCCCTGCGCGAACAGGGCGGGCTCGACCTCGGCGACGGAACCGCGCTGTGGCCGGAGCCGATCCTGGTCGGCCGCCGCGAGCACGCGCTGAAGGCGCTCGCCGAGCGGCACGGTCTTGAGCACATCTCCACGGACGTCGACGCGGTCCTCGCCGACCCGACCGTGGACATCTACTTCGACGCCCAGGTCACCTCCGCCCGTGAGGAGGCGATCAAGAAGGCGATCGCCGCGGGCAAGCACATCTACACCGAGAAGCCGACCGCCACCGGTCTCGACGGCGCCCTGGAGCTCGCGCGGCTGGCCGCCGACGCCGGCATCAAGCACGGCGTCGTCCAGGACAAGCTCTTCCTCCCCGGCCTGCTCAAGCTCAAGCGGCTCATCGACGGCGGCTTCTTCGGGCGGATCCTGTCCGTGCGCGGCGAGTTCGGCTACTGGGTCTTCGAGGGCGACTGGCAGTCCGCCCAGCGCCCCTCCTGGAACTACCGCGCGGAGGACGGCGGCGGCATCGTCGTCGACATGTTCCCGCACTGGGAGTACGTCCTGCACGAGCTGTTCGGCCGGGTGAGGTCCGTCCAGGCCCTCACCGCCACCCACATCCCGCAACGCTGGGACGAGAACGGCAAGCCCTACGACGCCACCGCCGACGACGCCGCCTACGGCATCTTCGAGCTGGAGGGCGGTGCGATCGCCCAGATCAACTCCTCCTGGGCGGTGCGCGTCAACCGCGACGAGCTGGTGGAGTTCCAGGTGGACGGCACCGAGGGTTCCGCCGTCGCGGGGCTGCGGAACTGCCGGGCGCAGCACCGCTCGGCCACTCCCAAGCCCGTCTGGAACCCCGACATCCCGGCCACCGAGGTCTTCCGCGACCAGTGGCAGGAGGTCCCGGACAACGCCGAGTTCGACAACGGCTTCAAGGCCCAGTGGGAGCTCTTCCTCAGGCATGTCTACGCCGACGCCCCCTACCACTGGGACCTTCTGGCCGGCGCCCGCGGTGTCCAGCTCGCCGAACTCGGCCTGAGGTCCTCGGCCGAGGGCCGTCGTCTCGACGTACCGGAGATCTCGCTGTGACCATCCGACTCCCCGACAGCGGTGGGACCCTGAGGGCGTACGAGCCCCGGCGGGAGCCCCTCGCCGTCACCCCGGGCGCGAACTTCTCCTCTCGTACGGTGTTCTCGGCGGCCCATGTCGTCGCCGATCCGTTCGCCGACACCAGCCCCGGCTCGCCCGCCGCCGTCGACTGGGACGCCACCCTCGCCTTCCGGCGGCATCTGTGGTCCCACGGGCTCGGGGTCGCCGAGGCGATGGACACCGCGCAGCGCGGGATGGGCCTGGACTGGGCGGGTGCGGCGGAGCTGATCCGGCGGTCGGCGGCCGAGGCTCGCGGTGCGGGCGGCCGTATCGCCTGCGGTGTCGGCACCGACCAGATCGCCACGGGGACTCTCGGAGAGGTCCGTGCGGCCTACGAGGAGCAGCTTGCGGTGGTGGAGGAGTCGGGCGCGCAGGCGATCCTCATGGCCTCCCGTGCGCTCGCGGCCGCGGCCCGCGGTCCCGAGGACTACCTGGAGATCTACGGCCACCTCCTGCGCCAGTCCGCCGAACCCGTGATCCTGCACTGGCTCGGCCCCATGTTCGACCCCGGGCTGGAGGGCTACTGGGGGTCGAGCAACCTCGACGCGGCCACCGACACCTTCCTGGAGGTCATCGCCGCTCACCCCGACAAGGTGGACGGCATCAAGGTGTCGCTGCTCGACGCGCAGCGGGAGATCGACCTCCGGCGCCGGCTCCCCGACGGCGTCCGCTGCTACACCGGCGACGACTTCAACTACCCCGAGCTGATCGCCGGTGACGAGAAGGGCTTCAGCCACGCCCTGCTCGGCATCTTCGATCCGCTGGGCCCGCTGGCGGCGGAGGCGGTCCGGGTCCTGGACACCGGGGACGCCAAGGGATTCCGGGAACTCCTCGATCCGACGGTCGAGTTGTCCCGTCACCTGTTCCAGGCGCCGACCCGCTTCTACAAGACGGGAGTCGTCTTCCTGGCGTGGCTGGCCGGCCACCAGTCGCACTTCACCATGGTCGGCGGACTCCAGTCGGCCCGCTCGCTCCCGCACTTCGCCCGCGCCTACGAACTCGCCGACGGACTGGGCCTGTTCCCGGACCCGCAACTGGCCGAGGAGCGGATGAAGAACCTGCTGTCGATGTACGGGGTGAACCAGTGAGCGGCCTCGCGCGTTTCTCCATCAACCAGATGACGGTCAAGCAGCTGTCGATGCCGGAACTCGTCGACACCTGCGGGCAGTTGGGGGTCACCAACGTCGGCCTGTGGCGGGAGCCCGTCCAGGCGTACGGCCTGGAGGCGACGGCCAAGCTGGTCCGGGACGCGGGCCTGACCGTCACCACCCTGTGCCGCGGCGGGTTCTTCACGGCCCTCGACCCGGACGAGCGCGCCAGGGCACTGGACGACAACCGCCGGGCCGTCGACGAGGCGGCCACGCTCGGCACGGACACGCTGGTGCTGGTCTCGGGCGGTCTCCCGGCCGGTTCCAAGGATCTGCGCGGGGCGCGGGAGCGGATCGCCGACGCGCTGGCGGTGCTCGGCCCGTACGCGCAGGAGCACGGGGTGAAGCTGGCCATCGAGCCGCTGCACCCGATGTTCGCCTCGGACCGGTGTGTGGTCTCGACGCTCGCCCAGGCCCTCGACCTCGCCGAGCGCTTCCCCGCCCAGCAGGTCGGCGTGACCGTGGACACGTACCACATCTGGTGGGACGACAACGCGCCCGCGCAGATCGCCCGGGCGGGCGCGGGCGGCCGTATCCACACCTTCCAACTCGCCGACTGGACCACGCCGTTGCCCGAGGGCGTGCTCAACGGCCGCGGTCAGATCGGAGACGGCTCGATCGACATGCGGGAGTGGAAGGGGTATGTCGAGGCCGCCGGATACACCGGCGCCATCGAGGTGGAGCTGTTCAACGACGCGCTGTGGGCCCGGGACGGGCGCGAGGTGCTCGCGGAGACGGCGGCGCGGTTCGTGGAGCACACGGCCGGCTGAGGACCGGGGCGCCGACGGCATGCGGGCCGTCGGCGTTCCCCCAGCGACAGCAGCACCAACGTGTCAGAACGGCACACCTGGATCGTGCGTTCCTCAAGCGCGCACATCATCGATCAACATCACCTGTGTGTGACAGCTCCCGGCGGCCGGCCGCCCGCGCCTGGCTCCAGGCCGTCCGTATCGGGGACGACGACGCCTGGGGAGCCGTGCTCGACACCCCGGAGCCGCTGAAGGTCAGCCCGTAGCGAGCAGCGAGTCGGCCGTTGCGGTGCGGGCGTACAGCACCCAACGGCCGGCCCGGTGCGCGCTGACCAGTCCGGCGTCCCGCAGCGCGGTCAGCGACTGCGACACGGCCGCCGGGGACAGCCCGGTCCGCCGGGCCAGGTCGGTCGTGAAGGACGGGATGTCCAGCTCGGCCGGCAGCCGGGTGCGTGAGCGCCCGAGTACGGCGGCCAGGGCGTCGGCGGCGCGGGTGGGCCAGGGCTGCCACAGCGTTCCGGCGCCGCGGGCCGGGTAGGCGAGCTGGGGCGGGTCCGGGAGGGCCACCCGGGTGAGCAGGCCCGGGCCGGTGAAGGCGGACGGGACGAGCACGAGACCTGCGCCCGCCGTCGCCCGGGACAGGCCACGCCCGCCCTGCCGCACCCGCAGGGAATCACCCTCCCAACTGGCCTCGGCGTGCAACCCGTTGAGCAGATGCGCGGTGCCGTGCTCGGCGAGCTGCCGGGTGCTCCTCGGCGAGGGTCGGGGCCGGGCCCGCCGGTGCCGGGTTGAGGAAGTCGGGGCAGGGAATCACCCTCCCAACTGGCCTCGGCGTGCAACCCGTTGAGCAGATGCGCGGTGCCGTGCTCGGCGAGCTGC